>JADGQN010000047.1 GCA_017881765.1 Syntrophobacterales bacterium
GGCAGCAGCTATAGTAGCTCGTCCCAGCGCCCAGAGGCGAATAACCGAACTGGGTAGGACGGCAATTCCGGTCATAAGGACGTTCGATGGGGTAGATGGCTCACTCTTGATCGACGAACCCTTCAGGCCGTTCGATGTAAATATAGCCCTGTATGACGGGCAGGTAGTCCAGGTAGATAAAGATACAACGGTCGAGGTTCTGGCTACGCCCGGCCACACCCGGGATCATCTCAGCTACTATATACCGGAGAGGAAGATCCTGATAGGCGGCGAGGCGGCGGGTTGCCTTGAGCCGGGAGGCGGCATCGATGTTGAGTTCCTGGCTGACTATGATGCGTACCTCGCATCGCTCGCGCGCCTCTTGACAATCCCCGCGGAAATCTTTGCTCAGGGCCACAACTACCTATTTGTGGGGCGGGAGAGCGTCAAAGTTTACCTGGAACGCTCCATCAAGGCGGCCGAAGATTTCGCGACCCGTGTCCATGAACTGTTGCGGGTTGAAGGAGGCTCCATCGAGCGCGTGGTAAACCGGATCAAGGTTGAGCAGCATGATCCCAAACCAGGCCCTAAACAGCCGGACGAAGCATTTCTCTTAAACCTGACGGCCCAAGTCACTCACCTGGCGGCGAGAAAACCAGTGAGTAGAAACAGAGAAACAGCGTCATAAACTCGCGTGATATAAAGAGAGCCTCTCGCTGGCGGGCCTTGCGTCTCGGCCGCTTACGGCTTACTGGTATTTCAAGGAGAGCCTTGCACGTACGCTGCAAACTCCTTTTCAAAAACGGGCAGGTCCTCACCGAAGGCGGTGCGGAAGTTCTTGAGGCGGTCATCCGATTGCTTGAACAGGCTGAAATAGCTGAGTACCGGTTGTACACCATGCTTCTGAACAAGAAACTCGGTGGCCAGGAGAGACTGACCGTACGCCATGGTGCCGCCAAACCGTGCCCGTGACTTCGTGAAATCCTCGAGCGTTACCATCTCCCAAAGAGGTGCGCAGGACGAACGACGAACTGTGCCCTTGATGCGCGCAAGCAGGAGAGTCCGCCTATCCAGCGAGCTCCCCGGGTCAAGGGACTCCAGCACACGGTAGCCGATCCAGTCGGCAAAACCTTCACGCAACCACTGGTCAGATGTACCGCGCCGACCGCCAGCCAGCCCATACTGGACTGTGTGCACTAGTTCGTGCGCCAATACACGGATCCGCTCCGACCAAGGAATGCGCTCAAGTGCCTCCTCATTCGCAAGCACCATTTCTGGTGCTCCTACCGCCACCGCCCACCCCGCCACCTCCCGAGCGTAAACCGGATCAAACCGGACAACGTGGACAAGGTTTGCTTCAAAAACTTCTCGATTGGGATACAAGAGGAATTTAGTTTGCGAAACCGGCAACTCAAATTCTTTTTTCAGGACTGAGGCCACCACGACCAGAGCTTTGTTGTAATCCGAGGGGCGGCCATTGCTCTTTCCGACTAACGACAGGAGGTCGCTAGCGGCTCTCGTGTCCATACCCTGGCCCTGCGTGCTCCAGGCCAGACAAAGGAGCCCGGCCAGAATCAATGCAAGAAAAGGAGCCTTTATGGTGCGTCTCTGTGGACTGGCCAGACACATAGCCTCTATCTCCACGGCCCTTCTTTCTTTTCCACTTCTTCGAACGTGGGCCTGAGACCTTATCGTCCGCGGTCATACACACCTTTATAGCCCAAAGGTTTGTGGGCTTAATACCAATCCTTCGGCTTGACCCTTATTTTCGGCGTAGACCGCCACTTTCCCCCAAACGGCAATTTTTTTGTGTTATAGTATTTTGAAAACTGAGAGGCGGTAAACGATACTTGGACACCAATCCGGAAGAAGATGTTCTAAGACTCTCTTTTGACGATACCCACCTCGCTCGAAACCTGTTTGGTCCCAGAGAAGAAAACATCCGCCAGCTGCGAAAATACTTTAACGTAAAGACGAGTATTCACGGAACCCACCTGACCCTGATAGGAAACAAACAGGAAGTTGAAAGCACCGGTAAGGTAATCAATGAGCTTGCCACGATCGTCAAGAAGGGGTTTGTCATCAAGCCTTCCGACATTGATCAGGCCGTCAGGTATGTTGTGCATACGCAGAAGGGGGCTGACGAACTCTATAAAGACCAGATATTTATCCCACCCATGCGGAAGGTGGTTGTACCTAAGACGAAGAACCAGATGTCTTACGTAGAAGCGATGCGAAAACATGACATAGTGATCGGAATCGGTCCCGCGGGCACGGGAAAGACCTATCTTGCCATGGCCATGGCCCTTTCTGCTTATTACAAGAAGGAGGTTTCGCGGATCATACTCGCCAGACCGGCAGTCGAAGCGGGTGAGAAGCTCGGTTTTCTTCCGGGAACCATGTACGACAAGGTAAATCCTTACCTCAGACCTCTGCACGATGCCTTGTATGACATGCTCGACATGGACAGGGCAGCGAGACTCATGGAAAAAGGCGTCCTCGAGATAGCTCCTCTCGCCTTCATGCGCGGCAGAACGCTCAATGATGCCTTTGTTATCCTGGACGAGGCCCAGAACAGCGCTTCGGAGCAAATGAAAATGTTCCTAACGCGCCTTGGCTTTTCTTCCAAGTGCGTAGTAACCGGAGATATCACCCAGATCGACTTGCCCGACAAGCGTTCATCGGGCCTTGTGGAAATACAACACATCCTGAAAGGCGTAAAAGGCATCGGATTCATCTATTTTACGGAAAAAGACGTCGTACGCCATCCATTGGTACAGAAGATCATCAGGGCCTATGAAAGAAAGCTGCCTCTGAGGGGAGAGAAGCTTGCCGGGGAAAAAAGAAAAGATCCAACCGTTACTGATCAATAATAAGCACGCCATTATCCTCCTCTTCTGTTTGATTCTGGCGACAATCATCCATGTGAAGATCCCCTATGCGATCGATGGCTATCGATTCCTTTTTCTGTTCTTTATCCTCTTTGCGTCAACGGTCATCATCTACCATTTCGCCGATAAGAACATAAGAAAATTCGTTCTCTCCGACAAGGACCTCTTTTTCTGTCTCCTCCTGACCGCCGCAGCCACCTTCATCGTAAGGATCTCTACGGTGCTCCTGGCGCAGTTTACACCCGAGCACGCGCAGGATCTTTTTTATCTCATCCCTTTATTCACGTTCGGCATGATTATGAGAGTGGTATTATTCTCTGAAGCGGTCCTTATTTTTTCGACCATTCTGGGTGCCGCCGTGGCCTTCATGCTGGGTAACGATCTGTCCGTCTTTCTCTACGTATTTCTCGGCAACGTGTTGGCTGCCTACTTTACGGGCACCTGCGAAAAGCGGACGGTGATCCTCAAGGCAGGCTTCTACACGGCCGTGATCATGGCATTTCTGGTGGTTATGCTCCACAGTCTTCTCGGATACCCCATTGCCAGTATCCCCATCCGTATAGGCGCCATTCTCTTTGCCGGTGTCGGCAGCAGCTTTATTACCCTTGGGTTGCTGCCGGTCGTGGAGCATCTTTTCGACTATGCGACTGACATAAAGCTATTAGAACTGGCGAACCTCGAACATCCGCTGCTTGGGGAAATGATGATCAAGGCCCCCGGAACATACCATCACAGCATTATCGTGGGAAACCTTTCCAAGGCGGCCGCTGAAAGCATAGGGGCCCATCCCATCCTGACAAGGGTTGCGGCATACTACCATGACATCGGCAAGCTTAAGATGCCCCATTATTACATAGAAAACAGAACCACCCTCGAGGATGCCCATGGCGGGCTGTCTCCTCACATGAGCGCACTCATCATCCTCGCCCACGTGAAAGAAGGGATTGACCTTGCCGTGAGATACAGGCTTGGCAAACAGGTCCAGGAAATGATCAAACAGCATCACGGAACCACGCTGGTCAACCGTTTTTATATCAGGGCAAAGGAGCAGGAAGATCCGCAGGTTTACGCAGTCCAGGAAATTGACTTCCGGTATATGGGACCGAAACCACAAACGAAGGAAGCAGGCATACTGATGCTGGCCGATGCGGTGGAGGCAGCCTCGAGTAACCTGGAGGAGCCCACTCCGAAGAGGATCGAAACGCTTGTCCGGCAGGTCGTAGAGAAGATATTCGCAGATGGGCAGCTCGATGACTGCGAGTTGACGCTCAAAGACCTTCGTGCGATTCAGAAGAGTTTCACGGCCATCCTCCTCGGCATCTTTCACCATAGAACCGAATATCCGGAAAGGATGGAAAATGGCGGTTTTGATAAAAGATTCCCAAGGATTGTTCCCTCTGGACAAGCGACGGGTGCAAAGGGTGACCGAAGACTTATTAACTTATTTGGACCTAGAGAATAGAGATCTCAGCATTCTATTCACCGACAACAACCGGATCCGGAATGTCAATCGAACCTATTTCAACAAAGACGGGCCGACCAATGTCATATCCTTTTCATACGTCGACGGTTTTCCTTGCGAAGTCGTAGGCGATCTGATAATCTCACTGGAACGGGCTCACGAGGAATCAGAAAGATCAGCCATACCGTTCTATGAACGGGTTTTTTCTCTCATCATTCACGGACTGCTTCACGTGCAGGGATTTGATCACGAAAAGGGAGAAAGAGAGGCCCGGAGAATGAGATATAGAGAGAAGAAGCTGCTCAACCATGTCCTTTCCCATAGACTCTATAAAGAACTCACGGCTTAGTCTGCCGCTCTCCTCAGCGATCCTCCTGGTAGTCTCTCAGCCCCCTATCTCACTATTTCCTCTCGCCTACGTCGCACTCATACCCCTTCTCTTTTCGCTCGAGAAGGGGAAGCATCGTCAGAATTTCTTCGCCGGCTTCCTTACAGGCATCCTGGCGTACACCGGGCTTATATACTGGGTCGTGGTTGCCATGAACACGTATGGCGGCATCAGCATCCCTCTGGCTATACTGATCCTTGCGCTTTTCGTACTCTACCTGGCTCTCTATGTCGGGCTTGTAGCCTGGCTGTGCCCCTGGCTGGAAGCTTCGCTACGGGTGCCTTTGTATCTTGGGGTGCCTCTGCTCTGGGTCCTCGGCGAGTACTGGAGGGGTTGGTTTCTAACAGGTTTTCCCTGGTCGTACCTCGCGCATTCCCAGCACAATTTTCTCGCTATGATTCAGGTCGTCTCCGTAACCGGAACCTACTTCGTCTCATTCCTTATCGTTGCCGTCAATGCCATTCTTTTTTCCTTCCTGCGCAGAAAAACCGCGCCCCTTGCTTACACGCTGCTCATCGCAGCGCTCCTTGTCGCATCCTTGGTCTTCGGGTACGTTCACCTGAAGGATAGGACAGAAGGGACCCTGGAGACCGCGATCATTCAGGGCAATATCCGGCAGGACGTGAAGTGGGGCGAGGCGTTCAAGCTGGACACCATAAACACCTATTCGCGGCTCAGCCTGAAAGAGGGTCACGACGTCGATCTTGTGCTATGGCCTGAAACAGCAATGCCTTTCATCTTTGAGGCCGACGCCACCAGAGGCCTGATAACAACTATTCCCGAGAGGCTCTCGACAAACCTGCTCTTCGGAACGCTCTACAGGGATGGGCAAGGCAGATTCTACAACTCGGCCTACGTGTACGGAAAAAAAGGAGAACTTGTCGGAAGATACGACAAGGCCCATCTTGTCCCGTTCGGCGAATTTACGCCGCTCCGTGATTATTTCCCCTTCCTTGAAAGGATCAGCGTTGCGACGGGTGATTTCTTTTCAGGCGGCGGGCACGAACCCATTTCCACAGCACTTGGCAAGGTGGGGCTTCTTATCTGCTACGAGGGAGCATTTCCCTACATCACGGTTGACAGTGCGAGACGAGGCGCTCAGGTATTCGTCAATATCACCAATGACGCCTGGTTCGGCGCATCATCGGCCCCTTACCAGCATTTAGCATTCTATACTTTCAGGGCGATCGAAACGGACAGGTTCGTGCTAAGGGCTGCCAACACCGGCGTGAGCGCAATTGTCGATCCCAGGGGCCGGATCATTGCCCGGACAGACATATTCGTCAGGACGGCATTGAAAGGTAGATTCGCGATGAGAGACGGACTAACCTTCTACGTCCGCCATGGGGACTACTTTGTAACTCTCTGCATAGTAATGCTGGTTGGCCTCATCCTCCGCGGACTACTTCGCAAGAGCCGTGAGCGGTGAGCCGTTACAGACAAATTACAAATCTCAAGCACGAAATCGTTAACAGGTCTCAATAAGCAATTTCATTAGAAACTCTTTGGTGTTGCGTAGTCGCGCCTGGGCCGGATTGGAATTTTCGGATTCAGGATCTCTTCATCCTAACGGCTCACGGCTCGCTGCTCACGGTTAACCGGGTCTCTACCCCATCACTTCGCAGCTACTCTCCGTCCGCCTGGCCAGCTGAATAGTGCCGTCAGGGATTACGTGGACATCGGGCGTCCGCCCTTTATACTCTTCGTCGAGGGTTCGGATAATTTCTCCGAGATCCCGGCACCAGAGAACGTCCTCTTTTTTCCCAAACCAGAAGGTTGCCGCCACATCTTTGTGGCGAGAGAAAACGAATACCTTTCTTACGTTATTATCTTTAACGCGTTCACCGCGACCGAGTCTCCCCCAGGTCTCATGTCCAAATCTTCCGAGAAGGTAATGGATGACCTGTCCCCGAGAAACGTCGGCGAGAAGCACCACGTAGCCACCTTCGCCTTTGAGCAGGGCTGAGGCCTGCGAAAGGCCTATGACAGCCTCGTTGCCTTTCGCAAATGTGTTGATAAAGACGATATCTGCTTTCCGAGGAACATCGGTTCCGTAGTGGGCAAGCGCTCGCGGAGCAAAGCGGGAATAAGATTCTTCGGGCGTGCCCGCGGAGATATCTACGGCCTCGGCTTCACTGTTTACAAGCACATCAATCTTCGCATCGAGCCGGGCCTTCCGGCCAAACTCTTTGACTTCTTCGAGAAGCGGGTTGTCAGTGTAACGGCCCGGGGTGCACACAGCCAAGTGCTGCGGCAACAGAGTCCCGTGATGATACGTGATCGCGTCTATATGGGCAATGCCCGGCATGATGATTTTGTACCCTCCCCCGAGTCCGCAAAAGCCATGTGGAACGAAGGAGCCGATGCCGATCCTTGCGTCGCAGCTGAGAAATTCCTTGTTGACCATGATGGGAGTCCCGAGGCTTGTCCGGCCGAGGTCTTCGCAGTTCTCATAGGGATTGTGATTGTAAACGGGGAATCGTTCCAGCGTCTCTTCGCCCAGTTTTCTTCTGAATGCTGCGCTATCGAGAGGAGCGTGGGTACCCAGCGCGCAGAGAAATCTCACCTGTTCGTCGCGTATACCGCATCTGGCGAACAGGTCGACCAGGTGGGGCACGATGCGGTAGGCCCTTGTCGGCCTCGAAATGTCGTCGAATAGGATGCAGATCTCTTTCTTTCCCTTAAGCACTGCCTCCAGCGGTGCAAGGGCTTTTCTGAATGCTTCGTCGTTGAGCACGCCCTTGCTGTCCCCTTCCATGCGGAGCACGCTGACATTCCACCTCTCGGGCAGGTCAAGGTGAATCGCTTCATCCCTGCCCCACAGATCATGCTTCAATGATACCCTCATACCGATCTCACCCCGGAAACGGCATCATTTACGCAGTTTCATCATTTCGTCGCAGCTCGGCAGATAGTCCTTACCGGCGATCGTCATCATGTCCGATCCTATCAGAAAATCATAACCGGGAACCTTCTTGGTAACACCGTAGTACATGGGCAGCGTCACCTGGTGGTCGCACGCGCGCATCTGGAGTTTCCCGATAGGACTGTCAATCGTGAGTCCCTCCAGCGCATCGACAAATTTCTCTTTATCGACCTTGCCGGCCTTCTCGTAAGCCTTTGCGATGAACATTCCGGCCGTGTAACCGTAGAGGGCGGTCGAGCCCGGGTACCGTTTGTATAATTTTCTAAAAGCCTCCACGAATGCCTTGTTTTCAGGCGTGTTGGGGTAATAGAAGTGATAGCTGGAGCTTCCCATGATCCCCTCCGGGGCATCGAAACCGATTGGTGCAAGGGCCAATTGGTCTGTCGCATAGTGTTGGTAAATGGGAATCTTCCCTTCCAGACCAAGGGCTTTCACCGATTTCATGAAGTTGACAATGCCGCCGCCGCCGGCAGCGCTGATGATGCAGTCCGGTTCCGCCTGCATCACGGCCGTGAGATAGGGGGTCAAATCCGTCTCTCCCACCTTTCTCCACGACTGGCCAAGGAGCTGGACGTTCGGTTTGAGTGCCTTAAGGTTAGTCCAGATTGCCTCGGCGCACGCATGACCGAACTCGTAATCCTCACCCATGATCCAGTACTTGACATAGGGCTTCTTGGAGAGGGCGAGCGCAGTCGCCTTTCCGATCATCATCGTGTTTTCGTTCGCATTGAACACATAACGATGCCCCTGCTCACCGATGATCTTATCGCTCTTCGCATCGGTGACGATGAAGGGGATCTTCTCCTTCTTCGCAAAATCGGACATGGCCAGAGCGCCGCCGCTATTGGTCGAACCCATGAGCACGTCGACATTTTCCCGCATCACCAGTTCTTTTGTCATGGTCAGCGCGATATCCGGTTTAAATTTGTCATCCCGTGTCACGAACTCGATCTTCCTTTTCAGCACCCCGCCCTTTGCATTGATCTCGTTAACCGCCATCTTGAATCCGTCGAGGACGTCCTGTGTGTAGACGGTGGCTGGTCCCGAGTATGTATCGACTATTCCTACCTTGATGACAGCGGGAGCGGCGGCGTCCGCCGGAGTGTACACCAAAGCCAAGCCGCAGAACACAAAAAGCAGAGAGCAGAGCAAATTTCTCTTCATGTGACGCCTCCTTACTTTACTTGTTAATAGATTTGTACCCGTAAAAAGTAGCGATGTCAAACAAAAAACCTGTGATGGAGGTCAGCGTTAACGGTTACGGGCCAAGACCAATTGGGATGTTTATATGCCAGCTTGAGTCTTGATGGATGCCGAGGCGATGGGGCTGGCAAGCAAAAACCTCTCCACGCGGCACCACATCGGGCGGCAACAAGAGGCTTCATCGCTGTAAAATTGTGTCACGGTGGCTGACCAAAGCCAATTAGTATGCTTACATGCCGGCTTGAATTTTGATGGATGCCGAGGCGAGCCGAGGTTTGGGCTACGCAGGCGTACCTTGGGGTACGTCGAAGTAGAACAGACCGAAGGGCAACGAAGGCAGGCGCAAAAGGCAAGCTGGCATGTACTATTGGTGATCGAAGAACTCTTTAAAGCGCTCCTTCATCCCCTTGGTGTGCGTAACTGCCCCATCACCGTTAGTCAACTCTTTGGACAGCTCTTCGAGTAACATCTTCTGTTTGTCGGTGAGGTTTGTGGGCACTTTGGCGTGCACGTACACGATCTCGTCACCCCTGCCGTACCCATTGGCTTTCGGCGCCCCAAGTCCCCTCAGCCTGTAACTCTTACCCGGCTGGGTTCCCGGAGCCAGCTTGATTGTCGTCTCTCTCTCCACCGTGGGAACGGTGATTTCGCCTCCCAGGCAGAGGAGCGGAAACTGCACTTCAGTATGGATGATTATGTCATCGCCTTCTCTTTCAAAGATGTGATGTTCCTTGACACTCAGAACGATATACAGGTCGCCGGGCACCGTATCGTGTAAGCCATGAGCACCCTCTCCCCTCATCTTCAACCTGACCCCGGTATCCACGCCCGGCGGTATGTTCACCTTCAGGTTTTTCTTCGTCCTGATGGAACCGCGCCCCTTGCACATCTTGCACGGATCTTTGATGATATGCCCCTCACCGTTACAGGCTTCGCAGGTCTTGTTGATTGTGAAAAATCCCTGGCTGTAACGGAGCTGGCCGTGACCGTTACATTGCTTACAAACAACGGGCTGAAAGCCTGGCTCGATCCTCGATCCCTTGCACTGCGGGCAGCGTTCGTCTTTGGGTATTTCGATCTCTCTCTCTGTCCCGAAGATTGCTTCTTCAAATTCGATATCGAGATTGTACCTGAGATCATCACCTTTCCTCTGCCGTCTGCGCTGCGTACCGCCGAAAAAGTCGCTGAACAAGTCGCCGAAAATGTCATCAAAGTTCCTGCCAAATCCGACGTCAAAACCACCCCCGGGTTCGGCCGTCCCGAACCGGTCGTAACTCGACCGCTTTTCAGCGTCACCCAGTACCGCGTATGCCTCATTTATTTCCTTGAATTTCTCTTCGGCACCCTTGTTACCGGGATTCCGGTCAGGGTGGTAGGTTAAGGCAAGCTTTCGATATGCTTTTTTCAGCTCTTCGTCAGTGGCGGTCCGGGGCACACCAAGTAAGTCGTAGTAATCCTTCCTCATCTTTCTATAATGCCTTATTCTTCCTCAGAATTTTTTGCTACCGTGACCATCGAGGGCCTCAGCAGCCGCCCATCCATGATGTAGCCCTTCTGGAGCTCCGTAACGACTGTTCCCGGAGCCTTATCTTCCCGTGTTTCCTGAGCAATCGCTTCGTGCACGTTGGGGTCGAACTCCTTTTCCAACGCATCAACCCTTGTCACTCCGAACTTCTCCAATACCTTCAGAAAACTATTTAAGGTCAGTTGCACGCCTTCCACGATGGCCTTTGCATCTTCAGTCTTACAGCCGTGCTGTATCGCCCTCTCCAAGTTATCGATCACCGGCAGCAGTTCCTTAACCAAGGTCTCGTTTCCGAACTTCAAGGCTTCTTGCTTTTCCTTGGCTTTCAATTTCTTAAAGTTCTCAAAGTCAGCCTGCTGATAGAGGAGCCGCCCCCTCAGCTCGGTAAACTCTTTCTCCTTCTCTTCCAGCTTCTGCTTCAACTCTTCTACGATCTCTTCCTTCTTCTTTTTCTTCTTGTGCTCCTCATGCGCCTCAGCAGCTCTTTCCTCGTGAGCCGCAGCTTCTGCCGGAGCTTCTGCTTCTGTCTTCTTGCCGTTTCCATCATTCTGCATGCTAGTCCTCACATGGTACTCAAAAGCTCTGTCACCATCTTCGCGGTCTCGTCAACAATCGGGATGATCCTGGAGTAGTCCATCCTCACCGGACCCATCACACCGAGTATGCCCCGGTTCCTGGGGCCGATCCTGTATATGGATGTGATGATACTTACATCGCGCATTTCCTGGACGCCCGTTTCCGCGCCTATGATGACATGTATCCCTTCATCCTCGAGGCTCCGATCGAGGAGCACAAGCAGTTTCTCCTTCTCCTCAAAAGCCTTGAAGAGTTCCCTCAAGCGCTTGATATCTGAGAACTCAGGTACTCCGATAATAGTCGACGTGCCTTCTATATAGACTTCCCGCTGGTCCTCTTTTTCAACGATCGTGTCAAGAGCATCCAGCACTTTTCGCATCAGAGCGCTAAAGGCCTCCTTGTCACGCCGTATATCCTCATAAATCTCCTGTTTGAGAGCATAAAACGGCATGCCTTCACACCGCTCATTCATATACTGCTTCATGCCCTGCAATAGCTCTTGGCCCAGATTCTCGTCGGTCGTCACGAGCCTTGAATGGACTATCCCGGCCGACGTCACGAAAAGAATGAGCACCGTCTGCCCGGAAAGCTTCACGAACTCGACTTCCTTAAAGAACATCGTGTTCACTTTGGGCTCGACGACGATGCCTGCGTACTGACCGAGACTGGCAAGCACCCGGGACGCATCCTCCATGATCTGTTCGGTATAAGCGTACCGATGTTTGAAAAGCGCATCGAGCACTCGCAGTTCGTTTTGTCCCAGACCACGGGGCACCAACAGACTGTTTACATAGTACCGGAAAGCCTTACCGGTCGGGATCCTTCCAGCCACCACATGAGCCTTGAACAGGAAGCCCTGTTCCTCCAGGTCGGACATGACGTTCCTGATGGTCGCCGAACTCCACCGGTGCCCCAGAAGCTTCGATAGTGTCCTCGAACCGACAGGCTCAGCAGAGGCAATATACGAGGTCAGGATCAACTCCAGAACCTTGCTTTCTCTTTCGCTCAACGCTTCCATAGGATCACCGGGTTGCTAATACTGGGATCGCGATACAGCTCTCCTTCCGAGGTCCACTTACCCATGTAATAACTTAACGATCTATCGCAGCTTTGTCAAGCGCGAGCAGCCATATTTTACGGGGCTTTTCAAGGGCTTAGCCTCCGTTCTACTTCGCACATTCCTCGTCTCCCCCGGGGGTCGGGGGCAGTCCCCGCTGGCTCCTCAACTCCTCTATCCTGTTTAGCGGCTTTTCCAGCTGCCGCCTTCGTGTGGTGGTCAATCCCTCATATTCTTTCTGGGCGTCTTCAATCCGCTTTCCCAGTACCTCGAATCTCTTCTGGAACTCATCCCACTGCTTCTTGAAACTCCCGAGCAGAGAGAGTATCTCGTTAGACGTCTGCTCCAGCCCAAAAGAATCTACCGCCTTCCGGATGATCGCCAGCACGGCGAAGAGCGTCAGAGGCGAAACGAAAAGCACCTTGTTTCGCAGGCCTTCATCAAGGATCATGCTGTCCTGTTCGAAAATAAAGGCATAGATCTGTTCGTTCGGCATGAAAAGGAGCACATAATCGATCGTATTCTGCTCCGGATTTATGTATTCCCGCGTTGTAACCTCTTTCATCTTGGCCCTGACATCTTTCAGGAAATCACTCCGAAACTTTGCCTTCTCCACGTCTGAGGGGGCCTCAAGGAATCTCACGTAATTGTCGAGGGGGAACTTTACGTCCATGTTCAGCCTCAGGTCTTTTGGGAGGAGGAAGGTGAAGTCCGGCCTCGATCCGACGCCTTCTATGGCCTTCTGTTTCACATAATTCACGCTTTCGATGAAACCGGCCAGCCGCAGAATATCTTCGGCCATACGCTCGCCCCACTGGCCCCTCGCTTTCGTGCTGGCAAGCGCCTCTCTCAACATCGCCGTGGTCTGCGCCAGGGTTGCCGTGTGCTCGCCGGCAAGCTTTAGATGCTTGCTCAGCTCCCCGAATTTTTCCACTCTATCTTTCTCCAGAGTTGTCACGAGTCGTGAAACGCTCTCCAGTTCAATCGCCATTCTCTGGAGCTGCTGGTCGATAAGCCCTTTTTTGGCATCGAGCTCCCTGGCTCCAACCTCGCGCTCCGATTCGAGTCTCTGGTGGGCCAGTTTGAGAAATTCTTCGGTTGACTTGGCAAGAGCATCGAGAGACAGACTGCCGAAGGTGGCCTTCACATTTTCCACGACCGCATCCACGTCTGCCTTACGCCGTGCCTCGCTCTCGCGAAAAAGCTCGCCGGCCAGCTCGCGGGCAGTCTTCGCCTGTATCATACGCAGCAACAAAGCCGCACCGAGCCCAAGAATGAAACCCGCTATCAGAGCGACAACAACCGGAACCCAATCCATGCGTACCTCCGTTTCGTCGAAATCTATTCTACCCTTTTTCCGAGACCACGTGTAAACGCAAGGCAAATAGCGTGTTTAGTCTATAGTGAATGGTGTTTAGTGTTTCAGGTGAACATCCTAGGACAGTTTCACCAAGCACCGGGCACTATCCTTTTGTTTCCCCCACTTGCGCATAACCCCCACCGGAACTATACTTCAAGTAAGACAGGTGTAAGTGTCAGAACAGCGTTGCATGCATCTTCACCAAACACTATACACTAGTCACTAATCAGTGTTTTTCGGGGGGAAATCATGGCAGAAGCAACCATCAAGATTGAAGGCATGAGTTGCCAGCACTGTGTCATGCGCGTGAAGAAGGCCTTCGAGACCCTTCCCGGCATAGCCGGGCTCGACGTGAAAATCGGGACCGCGAACGTCACATATGATGAGTCGGCGATCAAGCGGGAAGACCTTGAGGCTGCCATTGAGGCAGCGGGGTATAACGTAGGGAAGTGAGCCGAGA
The DNA here is from genome assembly GCA_017881765.1 of Syntrophobacterales bacterium. Classification (GTDB taxonomy): domain Bacteria; phylum Desulfobacterota; class Syntrophorhabdia; order Syntrophorhabdales; family WCHB1-27; genus JADGQN01. The sequence goes on from JADGQN010000047.1 coordinate 13,828, forward strand.
AATCAGGGTCATGGGTTCCTCACAGGATGCTCCCTTACAGGATGCTGCGCTATCGCTGCCGGGGGCCAGGGTCCAGTAAGAAAATAACGATACACAGGGCCGGGACACGAGGATATGAGTGTAAATTTGACTGGGAGATTGGGACGGCGATTGTTCCTGAAGATAGCAGCATGGGCCGCCCTTTTTGCCGCAGTGCCATCACGGGTCCGGGCGCATTTCGTGGAGAAGCTACAGGTCAGGACGGTGGAGGGCGATACGTTCCGTTTCGACCCGGAGACCGCATCGATCCGCTGGGCGGACAAGAAGGGCGAGGAGCCTTACTACTTGACGATCGATGGACTCGTCGAGAAGCCACTCAGACTCTCGTACGCTGATCTCAAGGCCCTGCCTCAAATGCGCCAGGTGTCCGATTTTCACTGCGTGGAGGGTTGGTCTGTCAAGGAGACTCGCTGGGGTGGTTTCCGTTTCGGCGAGATCATGAAAAGGGTTAAGACCAAACCCGGAGCAACACATGTAGTCTTTCATTCTCTCGGAAAAACAGGGTCACCGGCCGGCGGACTCGATCACTATGTCGAGTCTTTTTCGATAGAAGAGCTCGTTGACCCCAAAAAAGAATGCCTGCTCGCCTTGTCATTCGGCGGCAAGCCGCTTCCTCACGACCACGGCGCCCCTCTGCGCGTTGTCTCTCCGTATGACCTCGCTTACAAAAGCAGCAAATTTGTGACGCGCATCGAGTTCACCAAGAGTAGAGAGCCCGGCTGGTGGACGTTGGCAAACCCTGCCTACCCATCAGAGGCACCGGTACCGAAGAGCAGATTGAGACAACAGAAAGGTTAAGATTCACTTCTTCAGGTTTTTGGCTATATAAACCCGGAGAGGACATTGACAAAAGTATCCTTCCCCAAACGAAAAAGCGAACGTACACCCCCAGGGCTTCTCTTCCAGGCACTCCAGGAAACTCTCAAGGCCAAGGTCTCGCGCCGAACAAAGGCGCTCGAATCCGGATTGAGCGCACCGAAAATCCTTCGGTCAACTCAGACTGATCAATGAGCTCTTCAATTTTCTTTTTTTCTTCGTCCGTCATCACGCCCTCGCGGTAACGCTTGATGCCTATCCTGAGGAAACCCTTCGGATAATGCAAGCGGGGATGTCCGTAATGTCAACGATGCGCTGGCGGGCCCAACACTTGGAACCGTTGACTTGCAGCCACTTACGATCTGCGACCTTACTCTTTGCCTTGCGCCTTTCGCCTTTTACCCCGGGCCTTTAACCTTGCGCCTCGTGCCTCTCTGCTAGTGTACCGCCGCGATCTTCGTCTCGTTTCCTTTTCTCATTATGAAGACGAATGGCACCAGGCAGAGCATCATGACGCTCATCACGAAGAAGGTATCATTGTAAGCGAGCATGGTCGCTTCTCTTATGAGGTTCTTGTACATCAGGCCAAGGACGCCTTTATCCGCCAGCATTCCGCTCAACCCCTGTGCCCCGAAGAGGGCACGCCCCTTTTGCAGCATCAACTGATAGGGCAGATCAAAGGGCGTCAGATGATCAACGAGACGAAGCTGGTGAAACTGCGCCCGTCTGGCCAACAACGTCGCCACGAAGGCCACACCGAAGCTGCCGCCGAGGTTTCGGAGCAGGTTAAATATGGCCGTTGCGTTTGCCATGTCTTCCTTTCGCACCGTGGAGAGCGTGAGGTTCACGAGAGGTATAAAGACGAACCCCATGCCGAAACCGAGAAGAATGCGGGGCCACATTATGGCCTCAAAGCTTGCCAGGAGATTAAACTGAGACATCAGGTATGTCGACAATGAGACCGCGAGAACGCCGAACAGCAGGATGCCCTTCGGGTTTATTTTGGCCACGAGCGGGCCGCAAATCATGAGAGCGATTACCGTCGCGAAACCACCAGGCCCAAGAACGATGCCGGCCAGACTGGCCGTGTATCCCATCAGTGTCTGAAGGTAGAGCGGCAACAACACAATACTCGAAAACATGACGAAAAACACGAAGAACATGATGGTGTTGCCGGCAGAAAATGAGGCATTCTTGAAGATTCTTAGATTTACCACGGGCGCCTCTGCCCGGAGCTCCGTAAGAACAAAGAGTGCGAGCGATGCGACGGAGATTACCGAGAGCCAGACAATAAGGTTTGACGCAAACCAGTCTTCTCTCTCCCCCTTGTCGAGCACCAACTGCAGGCAACCGAGGCCAACGACAATGAAAAGAAGACCGAAGTAATCCATTTTCATTCTGCTCCGCATCATATAAGGCGGGTCTTTTATGACGAGGAATGTCAGTATCAGCGATAGGATGCCGATGGGCACATTGATAAAGAAAATCCAGTGCCATGACCAGTTATCGGTTATCCAGCCGCCAAGGAGAGGGCCAATGATAGGCCCGAACATGATGCCGAGACCAAAGAAGGCCGTCGCTATCCCATGCTGGCGAGGCGGGAAGGTTTCAAGCAGTATTGACTGAGAAATCGGTTGAAGCGCGCCACCGCCCAGCCCCTGAAAAATCCTGAAAACCACAAGGCTCTCCAGGTTCCACGCCAGGCCGCAGAAAAGAGAGCTTACCGTAAACAGCGCTATGGAAAAAAGGAGGTACGCTTTCCTTCCCATGAGACGGCTGAGCCAACCCGTAATCGGAATGATAATGGCGTTGGAGACAAGGTATGTTGTGATTGTCCACGTCGCTTCATCAATACCCGCGGACAGACTTCCCCTGATATGATCGAGGGCCACGTTCACAACGGACATGTCCACTACCTCGATCAGCGTGGGGACCATGACGACGATGGCGACAATCCACTTATTCATTAGACGAGGGGCCGAGGGTTCAAGGGTTCGAGTGATATTAACGGGTGCACGAATCTGGATAGGTAAAAGATTGAGATGCCAAACGGGTCGAGCACGAACTTAAGAAAACGAAAGGCTGTCCGAGCTAGGAGCCACAGGCGGAACTGCTTTTCTTCTCCGTCTGGTCTTGTACTCGACCCCTTGAACCCTCGGACCCTTGAACCCTTTCTATCCACCGGAACCCTCGGATCTTTGAACCTTACTCTATGATGATCGTTGGCACTACCGACATGCCGACACGTAATACGTGATCCCGGTTGGACTCTTTGTCGAAGGTTATTTTGACCGGTATGCGCTGGACCACTTTCACGTAGTTGCCCGTTGCGTTTTCAGGAGGGAAGAGGGAAAAAATGGTTCCGGTTCCGGCCATGATACTATCCACGGTCCCCTTGAACTTTTTGTCAGCATACATGTCCGCCGTTATCGTGACCTGCTGCCCATGCTTCACCTTCTTGAGCTGCGTCTCTTTGTAGTTTGCCACAATCCAGATGTCATCCAGCGGAACAACAGCCAGAAGGGGCATTCCTATGGTCACCTGGTTTCCCACCTCGACCGATTTCTTCGTTACATATCCGTCGGCGGGCGCAACAATCTTCGTGTAGCTTCTATTCAGGTCCACCTGCGCAAGCGTAGCCTCCTTATTCTTGATCTGAGCCTTCTGGGTGGGAACAGCGCTTTCTGTCTGCCTCACAACCGCCGTCTGAGTGGCCAAAGCAGCCTCCACCTGTTTGACGCGTGCTCGTGCCGCTTCGAGCTGGGCCTCGTTTACCTTAAAGCTTGTCGCTACCCGCTCGTATCTCTCCTTTGAGACAGCATCCCGTTTGTACAAACCTTCGTAGCGGGCGAGATCTGCCTTCGCCTGTAGCAGGTTTGCCTCCTCTGCCGCCAGATTGGCCTTCGCCGCTTTCATCTGGGCCTCTATCTCGGCCATCTGTTTTTGCGCCGCGGTAGCCTTGCTCGTCTGCTCGTTCAGCTTCATCCGCTCCGTATCGAGTGACGTAGATGCCTCATTCACCCGGACATCGTAATCGATCCTGTCAAGCTCCACCAAGGTCTCACCTGTCTTGACATACTGGTTGTCTTGCACATAGACTTTTTTTACGGTGCCTGCCACTTTCGAGGCGATGCTGTGGATCCTGCCTTCAACAAA
>JADGQN010000292.1 GCA_017881765.1 Syntrophobacterales bacterium
AGTCGAGAGAGTCTTCGACGGGAAGCACAAAACAGGCGGCCAATTGTCCCAGCTCTCGACCCGCATTCATCAGGGTAGGGGAATTAGGCAGGAACTCCATGCCGGCCATCATGTTGTGAAAGGCCTTGGCCATACGTTCACGGTCCCCGGACTTATAATGATCTTCCGCCTGAGCGATGGCGCGGGCAACCCGGGTGAAGAGTTCGTCCGGTGTCTCTACCGGTTCACCCTCTTCATTCTTGATCAGGTATCTTTTCTTGAGAACGAGCAGGGCACTTTCATCCAGCATGGGTCGATGCATCTCTAATGCAATCTCTTGCTGAATGGGCTCTTTGTCAATAGTCTACGCCCTTTTGAGGTTCGATCTTTTGCCGGTACGCGTGCTTTATCTCCTTCATTTCGGTGACGGTGTGCGCCCGGTTTGTAACCTCGGGATGGGCGTCGCGCCCCGTCAATATGAGGTGTAAAAGAGGAGGTTTGTTATCTATCAGATCGAGCACCTGTGGAAGGTCAAGGAGCCCCAAGTGAAGCGCATTATTAATCTCATCGAGAACAAGGAGATCGAATCGACCCGAAAGGAGCTTCTCTTTGGCGAGCTGTATTGCTTCTTGAGCATTTGCCCTGTGTTCCTCGAAGGAATACGGATTACCCTGGATGCCGCAAAACCCTTTTCCCATCATGTTAAATTCAATGTTTGGCGCAAGTCTCTTGAACCCGTCTATCTCGCCTGCATACATGTCGCCTTTCATGAACTCGATGATGCAGACCTTGAGGTCGTGTCCAACGGCTCGGAGTGCCATGCCCATCGCCGAGGTGGTTTTTCCTTTGCCGTTGCCCGTGAGCACAATGGTAAGTCCTACTTTTTCCTTCGGTTCTAGAACCTGAAGTTCCATTTGTTCCATGGGTCTCACCTCACTCCTGACGTAATCGGGGCCAGGGTCCTTACAGGATGCTTCCTTACAGGATGCTACGCTAGCGCTATCCCGAAAAGTTACCTTTTCTGATTATAACATTGGATACAAAGGTGTGTGCACAAAAGATTGACGGAATTCCTTTACAACCTCGCGCCGTTATGGTATCAAACGTGAGTTGCACAATCTGTTTCTGTCGCAGGAAACAACACTTCCGGAGGCATGATAGTGCGCTTTGATCTATGTAAAAAGATCGTTGAAAACGTTTCGCACGTGATTGTCGGTAAAGAGCATTCCATCGAGCTGCTTCTTGTGGCCTTGCTGGCGGACGGGCACGTGTTGATAGAAGATATTCCGGGTCTGGGGAAAACACTGATCGCCAAGTCCCTGGCGCGGAGCATCGGCGCCTCTTTTAAGAGGGTGCAATTTACCCCCGACCTGCTGCCCGCGGACATCACCGGTTTCAACGTTTACAATCAGCACGCAGGCCTTTTCACCTTCCAGCCCGGCCCGGTAATGACCAACGTGCTCGTTGCCGACGAGATCAACCGTACCATCCCGAGGACACAGTCAAGCCTGCTGGAGAGCATGGAAGAGCGACAGGTGACGGTGGACGGCAAAACCTATATGCTCCCTCACCCTTTTTTCGTGATGGCCACACAGAATCCGATTGAGCTGGAAGGGACATTTCCCCTGCCCGAAGCCCAGCTTGACAGATTTCTCCTGCGCATACGACTGGGCTATCCCGATCAGGCCGAAGAGATAGCGATCCTGGAGCGCTTCCAGGAGAAAGATCCGCTGCGGGAGTTGGAGCCTGTCGCAACTCCTGAGCAGATCTCAGAGTTGCAGGACGGCCGAAAAAGGATTCGTGTTGCGCAGCCTGTGAGAGAATATATCACGAGCATCGTGAGCGCGACCCGCAACAGCCCGTCATTGCGCCTTGGCGCCAGTCCCCGTGGCTCCCTCGGCTTGATGCGGGCCGGGCAGGCCCTGGCGGCGCTGCACGGCCGTGAGTATGTTCTTCCTGACGATGTAAAGTCTTTGGCGATCCCTGTCCTGGCGCATCGCTTGATACTCAAAGAGCAGGAGCGGCTGCGGGGAGAGATACAAGAGCATCTCCTCGAAGAGATAGTCCATCGGATACCTGTGCCCGCTCCTGTCGAGTGAGGGATGGCGATGGACGGGATTGATCGCAGGGTCTCAAGCCTTTTCATCATTCCGCTCACGCTCGCTTTTGTTGGGGTGCTTCTCTTTGTTGCCCTCCTGAAAGGCCAGCGGGACCTCACGATACTATCTCTGATCCTCTTCGCCATCGTTGCCTGCGCAAAGCTCTGGACCAGATGGAGCCTGGCAGGCATTGCATGCCGCATCAGCATTGACAAGCGTCGGGTTTTTCCCGGTGAGAGACTCACCTTACGAGCAACTGCGGAAAATAGAAAGTTTCTCCCCGTGTGGCTGCAGGTCAGAGCGCTCATCGGCGGCCTTGCCCATGGCGCATCTTCCGAAACCACGGTGACGGCTGAAACCAGCCTCTTATGGTATCAGAAGGTGCTATTCCAGTGGGAGCTGACAGCACGAGCGAGAGGGGTCCATCAGATTGGTCCTCTTGGTATCGCCTCCGGTGACCTGTTCGGTTTTTTTCCAAAGGAGAAGGAGATAGCGGAAACGATCGAAGTGATCATCTATCCGCGACTCGTTCCACTCCGGTCACTGGCCCTGCCGAAGCGCGATTTCTTCGGCATTCCCGGGGCTGAGAGCCCCGTACAGGATCCGGTCTACATCCTCGGCACGAGAGACTACCAGCAGGGGCGGCCCGCAAAACATATTCACTGGAAGGCGACTGCCCGTCATCACAGGCTGCAGGAGAAGATTTTTGAACCGACAGAGCAGGAGAAGATCCTGCTTGCTCTCGATGTCGGCCAGTTCGCGCAGCATAAGGCGGAAGAAGAATTCGAACGCGCCCTCGAAGCCGTTGCGTCTGTGACCGCGTTAATGGACGAGCGAGGATGCTCCGTAGGCCTGATAACAAATGGTGCCATGAAAGGAGGAGGTCCGCCCATTCTTCCCATTGCAAGAAGTCCTCAGCAACTCCCCGCAATGTTGGAGGCGCTCGCCAGACTGCAGATGGAACCGGCCCGGGATCTCATCGACATGATGCGCCTTCACATGGGATTGCCGTGGGGTATCAGTTGCTTATACTTTGCCCTTGAAGATGATGGTGCAGCGCAAGCTGCCGGAGAATTCTTTGCACGCAGGAGGATACCCGTTCTATTCTTTGTCAGTCAGGTGTTTGGCGCATCCGGAGAAACTCGCTCTATGCATGGCGGCGTCGTCCGCAGCCTCGACGAAATCCGGGTGATGGAGAGTCGCAGCTGATGGAGAGTCGAAAAAACATGCTCTGGTATCTTGTGACCGGGGCGATGGAGTTGAGCTGGTTCTTTGCGTGGGCCATGTTTTCAGGCGCAGCCACCATGCATCGCCCTTTCCCTTTTTTCGAGGCGATCATCGCTTTTGCGCTTGCCGGATTCGTCACCCATGTCTCGACGGGAAAGGGATGGCGCATCGTCCAGATCCTGGGACTTCAGGTATGCGGGTTTGTCTGTGCCGCGCTGATGATGATTCACCGGCTCTACTACGGTGTGTACGGGCTCCTCGACCATCGCTGGCTCCTGTCATTCTTCAATGGTCCGAAGGGTGCGCAAGCCTGGCTCATCCTTCTGGTGAACCTTTTTCTGATGTTGATAGTGTGGACAGCGGGATTGACTCTTGCCAGAAGACCAAAGGCTTACTATGTCACGTGCGGCCGCTTCGATTTTGGTCTCGCGGCTTTTTTTGCGTTGTTCATTGCAAAGCTCATCGCCCTGACAAAAGGAGGGATGGTGATAAACGATTCCCTCTCATTGCTCTTTGTTTTTCCCTTCTTTTTGTTCAGCCTTTTGTCGATTGGCATGGTCCGGATCGAGAACACTGCCCCAAAAGCGTTTCTCCCGGGATACCGGGGCATCGGCGTCATCGTGAGTTTTATTGCGGTTGTTCTTTTAGGGGCTGGAGGCTTGGTCATCTTTTTCTTGCCTGGTCTGACAGCAGCTGCACAGATGGGTTACCGCGTAGTCAAGGTTGCAGGAGCGCCGCTGGGATATCTGTTCGTCGCAGTCGTACGTTTCATGTTCATGCCCCGGGGTAACCGGCCCGATGCGTCGGCTGAATCTTCCAAGGGCATCGACTGGGATCTGATCAAGCCGAGCCCACACAGCTGGTGGGTAGAGCTTTTGGAAAAAATCCTTGGCTGGGGGCTCTGGGGATTCGTGCTGCTAGCTTTGCTTGTTGTTGCCGGTATCGCTGCCTTCTATGCCTTGAAATGGCTGTTTTCGAGGACCTCGGTGAGCGAAGAGAGAGAACGCCGGAGAAACTCCGCCTCTTCGTGGCTTGCGAGATTGTGGGCCTTGCTGATCAACTCTTACAGGAAGGTCTTGCGCAGTGTGAGGGGTTATCAAAAGGCGGCCGAGCTGTACAGCGCTCTCTTGGGCTGGGCGCGCCGAAGCGGTCTTTCACATGCGCGAACAGAGACCCCTTTAGAGTTCGGTGCACGCCTGAATAGCCGATTTCCGGATCTGGCGCCGCAGGTCGAACTGATCGTCAGTGGCTTCAACCAGGAGGTGTACGGAGAAGCGGCTCTGAGTGGTATACAGCTGGCGGCCATCCGGTTAGCCTGGCGCGCCCTGTGCAGCCCGGTCCACTGGCCGTCGCGGGTCAGGGGCTGGTTCTTGAGGCCATCGCCAACGGAGATTGAAACGTGATGCGGCCCACTGAGCTGACGGAGCACCGCGGGGCTTGCGGGGCACCTCCTTCGACCCTATAATAGATTTATGATAGACGATAAGCAGAAGACAGCGGCCCAAGAACCTGTGCTGACAGTGGATCGGATCGAGACAGCATTGCGCCGGGCTTTGCCGGGGCGAGCCGCGCAGATCTGCATGGCGCCTACCCCGAGACCGCTCGACCCGCCGAGACCGGACCACCGGCCACGCAGGGCTGGGGTACTCCTTCTTCTTTACGCCGGGGAGGAGGAGGGCGAACTCTGTCTGGTGCTGACGCGCCGAACCGATAGTGTTGCCAACCACAAGGGGCAAATAAGCCTGCCGGGTGGTGCCGTTGATCCCGGAGATCCTTCTACCGCGCACACGGCGCTTCGTGAGGCCTGCGAAGAGATCGGCATCTGCGGCAGCGACGTGCGCTTGCTCGGCGAACTGACGCCTGTCTATATCGAGCCCAGCGACTTCTGTATTCAACCCCATATCGCCTATCTGTCCCACAGGCCAACCTTTGAGCTGCAGCCTGATGAGGTGGCCGAACTACTGGAGGTGCCCGTTAGCCATTTTCTGGGTGATCGCAACAAGGCTGTCGAGGACTGGATACTACATGAACAGCCCATGCGCGTACCGTATTTCGATGTTTTCGGCCACAAGGTTTGGGGCGCCACAGCGATGGTACTGGCTGAGTTTGCGGCCGTAGTGTCGGATGCTTCCGACCTGAAACCCACTTAAATGTAACGTTTCAAATTCCAAATCACAATATCGAAATCCCAAACAATTTTCCAATAATGAACTACCCCGCAGCAGAGCTGCGAGGTATCAAAGGCTAAACTAAATCATCGAAGAGGGTGAGTTGACCTCTATGGATTTGCCGGTACGTGCGGCCCTGTTTATGAACATACTCTCTGATCACTTTCTCATTACCGTATTGACCGACGGTGTTCGCGTAATACCCGCTCGTCCAGAACTTTCCACCCCAGAGCATCTTCTTGACTTCGGGATGACGGCGAAAGATCTCCTTTGCAGTGATGCTCTTGATGGTCTGAGCAATGGTCGAGGGCGACATCACGGGGACGCTCTGGACGAGAAAGTGGACATGGTCTTCATCCGCCCCGATCTCGACGAAATGCATCTCGTGTCGTTCTCCTATTCCCATGCACACCTCTTTGAGCGTCATCTCCACTTCTTCCGTAAAGACCTTTCTCCTGTACTTGGACGGACAGACGATGTGGTAGAGAAGCAGAGTCTTGTTATGCCTTCTGAGAACATGTTCGCTCACCTACCTATTGTACCCCTAAGCGGGAGCTTAGAGCTATGCTTTTAGAAGGACCTCCCCGCAGCAGAGCTGCGAGGAATGTTTTGATTCAACACTGTCTCTTCCGTGCTTTAGGACAAAAAAATAAGGGTAACTGATGCGCCCGCCTGAGCCTTTGGCCGATCCGGGCAAGGTTTCGCTCGGGCTAGGGTACTGGCTCGACAGGACGAAGATGA
>JADGQN010000293.1 GCA_017881765.1 Syntrophobacterales bacterium
CATGACGAACGGAGGCGTACCCCAGGTACGTCGCAGTGAGGCAGGGCGCAACACCCACTGACGTGGGTACCCGGAAGGTATACACTTGAAGGTGAATCGGCATTAGTACGCTTCCAGTGATTCGACCAGGACAAGCTCACAAGCGCCGCGGCCCGTGTCGGTGCGGGAAAGCGAGCTTCTCCAGCGCCAGCCACCCGGAGCGCGAGCCTCTACAAGATAGCCCTGCAGATGGATCACGTGGCCGCGCCTCAAGCCTTTGAGGAGTTTTTCGATCTGCACGTTCCCCGGGATCATGTGCATATTGGCGGTGTGGGATTCAACCACCTCGCGAGGAACAGGAAAAGATTTCGCACTCCAGAAATAGAAGCGGTCACCCTGACTGAATTTGAAGTCCTCAAGGTTCTTCTGATCGGACATGGGACCCCATCCGAGGGCAAGATCCACGGGCGCCAGATCAGCCACGCGGCCAAAGTAGTAGCGTTTTGAAAGGATGACACGTGCCTTGATGTCAAATGAAGCGAGAGGCTTTAGCGAGAACTCTTTTTTCTTGATTTCGGGCAGGTCAGCGATGGTTCCTTGCACTGGCTCGGCGGCAACCAGCACGCCGGGAGGCCGGGAAATTGTGCGATCCGACCACGTATGGTAGGCTGCGATAAAGAAAAGAATGATCAGAAGCCAGAGGTACTTCACCTTTCTTTCTTCGGCCTTTTTTAGCAAAGCATAATAAGAACGGATTTTGGAAGAAAAAAAGAGGAAAGATTTTTGTTGAAAGATTTCTCGCGGATTGGCACACTTGAGTCATGAGAACGTCAAGTCACTCTTGAGTGACAAAATTTTTCTGAGGAGGTTAGCAATGAGAGGAAAGAAATGGATGGCAGTGTTGAGATCAAACAGGCTGGGCTTTGTTGGCGTGGTGATGGTTGCTCTTCTTATGGTGTCTCCTTTAGTAACTGCGTCCTACGGTCAGGGCGCTTTCAATCAGAGCCCTAAGACGGCTGCTGAGGCAATTGATCAGTTGGTGTGGGCAAACAGGATCCTCGCTAACGAAGGTATCTTTGATTTCCTCGGTCATATAAGTGTGCGCAACCCGGAGAATAGCAAGACATTTTTCATCTCTCGTGCCATCGCGCCCGAGACCGTGACAAAGAGTGATATCCTTGAGGTAGACCTCGAAGGGAATGTCGTCACCAAGACCCAGTTTAGGCCCTATTCCGAGCGTATTATTCATGCCGGGATCTTAAAAGCGAGACCGGACGTCAACTCCGTGATCCACGCGCATCCGATCCCTGTAGTGACGCTCTCGGTGTCCGAGGTGCCTTTCCGCATCGTTTCGCATCCGGGCTCCATCTTCTATGAGGGCGTGCCCTTTTATGACGAATACGATTTCACATCACCGGGCAATACAGGCATGCTCGTGACAACGAAAGAGGAGGGGGAGCGGGTCGCAAAGACACTCGGCAAATCAACGGCCATGATCATGCGCGGTCACGGATGCAATGTCGTGGGGAAGAGTGTGCCTGACACGGTGCGTACGGCGATTTCGCTGCGAGACAACGTGGTAATCCTCCTCGGCGCCCAGCAGTTCGGCAAAGTGAAGACGGTACCCTACGAGGAGGCAAAGGCGGCAGCGAAGGCGCTTGGTAACGCCGAGCGCGGCTGGAACGCGTGGGTAAACCGCGTCAAGATAGCAATGCCCGATATGCGGTAGAAGCAGGGCAGGGGGTTATGTAAGATGGCAAAGCCTATGGTTGTCCCGATTTGCGGCCTTCTGGCGTTCTTCTCCATCCTGCTTGTGCCGGCTCCCGTGCCAACGCAAGCGGCGGAATACCCTGAGCGGACGATCACACTCCTTGTACCATATGCCCCTGGAGCTGTCACCGATCTGGGCGCTCGCGCCCTGGCTGAAGCGATGGAGAAGAACCTGAAGAAGGCGGTGGTTGTTGTGAACAGACCGGGAGGGGGAACAACAATCGCCGGCAATACGGTGGCCAACGCCAAACCGGACGGTTATACGCTTGGCTACTTTCCGTCTTCTGCAAGCCTCCCGGAGGTCTACACCTACTTTTATCAAGCCCCCTATTCGAGTAAAGAGCTGAGACCCGTCTGTCGTGTGGTTGCGCCGGTGCTCACCGTCGCGGTTAAAGGAGACTCGCCTGTGAACAGCCTCAAGGACTTCGCCGAGTACGCGAGGAAGAATCCGGGGACGAAGATCGGCACCAACGGCAAAAGCACGACCGGGTATCTCGCCATCCGGGCTATCGCCAAAGCCGAAAACCTGAGCCTCGTCGATGTGCCCTTCGAGGGTGGCGCTCACATACTGGCAGCCATTCTCGGCGGACATGTGCCAATAGGGGTGCCTTCTTATCCTGAAGTGAAGTCACTGGCCGATGCAAAGCAGATGAAGATACTGGCGTTCCTTATTGAGAGAAGGGCTGATTTTGCCCCCAATGTCCCTACTATGGTAGAGCTGGGCTACAGGCTGGCTGCCCCTTCCTTCAACGGAGTTTTCGCGCCGAAAGGCACGCCGGATGCTGTTGTTGCCAGGTTGAACGATGCGGTTACCAGGATCACTCAGGATGCAGCGTTCCAGACCAAGATCAACAACATCGGCATGCAAGTCTTTTTCGAAGATACCAAGTCTTTCGAGAGGTCGCTGGAGCAACAGAAGAAGAACCTGCAGCAATTCTTTAAAGACGAGGGTCTGGTTAAGTAAGGATTTCCGGAGTCTAAGGTATGGGTGGCCGCCGCTCTGTACGGCGGCCACTGCCGCAAAGCGGATGCGGAACCGCTTTCGTGAAGATGTGGGCTGCCCTAAGGTTGCAAGGCTGTGCTTAGTATTCGCCTGCACCCAGGGGCATGTCGATGGACAGAAAGCTAAGTTCCGGGCCAATGTCCATCCCTGGAGACCACAGGGGTAGCTGGTCCAGCTTTTCGATCTGCTCGGGAGTGAGGATTTTCCTTCCCTCGATGACCGTCCGTGCAACCTTATCCATCAGCTGTTGTCGGAGTGGGCCCAGCTCTCTCTCTTTCTCCAGGAGCTTTACTTCCGCTACCTTCGGGTCTGCGAAAAGTTTTCGCATCTCCAGCTGCTTCTGAAAAAAATCGTATCTCAGGTCGCGAGTTTCACGATAGAACCGGTTTCGCAGTTCCCTGCATTTATCGATTTGTGCGCGGGTGAGACCGAGGTATGCTGCGAGGGCATTAGTTTCCGGCGTGACGTATGGGGCGCCCATCGTCGGACCAAGTGCCATGCCGCTCTGAGATGGTGCCCCGGGAGTGCCGAAGGACCGCGCAGACGGCGCAGACGGCGCAGGCGTTCCACTGATGATCCCGGCGGCCGATGGATTCCCCGGCGGTCCCTGAGTAAACTGGCTCCATGCCTCCGTACAGGCTAACCATGACATCATGATCAAGGCGACGATTCCCAACAAAATATTTCTCTTCATTTTGATCCTCCTTGGAAGCATCTTCATTTACCGCCACTCGACGAAACACTGTTTTATCACAGCTTCCATCTTCCCAGTCGCACAAAGTGCGACGGTCTTCCTAGTGACGCTTTGCGTCACGGTCGTCCTAGCGATAGCGAAGCATCCTGTTAAGGAAGCGGACGTCCTGCGTCTTGTCCGTATTCCCTCACGCTCTTCGCGAGTCGCTCGCTCTGCTCCACCTCTTTTTCAGATGGAAAATCAAAGAGATGCTGCATCTCGGTGATTACCTTTTCGAGTGCGGCTTCACCGCCCTTGATTCTTTTGTAATCGAGCAGAAGCCCCAGGTAAAGGTGCTCGAGGGCATTGAGGGACACGCGCGATCCTTTTCCGGGGAGGTCGTTGAGGAGGCTCAATACTATTTCGTAACCTCCGGCTTCTCCCTCATGAAAAGGCACCTCCAGGGGGAGCTCCTCCGCAGTCACATGCTTCTTGGCCTCTTTCCTGCTCTCGGTAACCATCTTCTTTACTCTGCTTCGAAACGCTTTCAGATCCTTATCCAGATTCCGAATATCACGGTCTTGCATGGTTCACCCTCCCTCCACCCGCGAGCCGGTGGCCGGTCCCTGTAGCACTGGAGAAGATCATGTATCTTAAATTAGTTTTCCGCTACTCACGGCTCACGGTTATTCTTTACGTAATTTAATACCCGTTGCGAAAGAAATCAGCGGCAGGGAGTAAAGAACAGGAAAATGATAAAACAGGTTGAGGAAAGGACTGACAAGAAAAGGTCAAGGTTGAGGTTAAGATGGGAAAGAACTTAAACAGAGATTTGAGAATTAAATTCTCAGAATTACGGGTGAGAAACTAAAGCGAAGGCTCAGTGAATTACAATTTACAAAGGCTTCCGTCTCATCCCTCGCAGTCGTTTTTTTTCTTAACCTTAGCCTTAACCTTTGTTTTAGTCCTTACCTCAACCTGTCTTGCTAATACGGGCTTGTGGCCGGCTCCTTTACGAGGCCGGTCTCTTTCAGGTTCTTCTCCAACCTGGACCATACGCGCTTCAAGTAATCATCGTAATCTTTCCCGACTATCAGGATCGGCACCAAGTCAAGCTTCTCGACCGCGACCTTGACCTCTTTGCTCTCCGCCGCCTTTGCGAAAGCGTTTTCCAGCTTCTTCGTGATATCCGGGGGCAAACCGGCAGGTCCCACGATGCAGAAAACGGTCTCGTTCGCAAAGTCGTAGCCGAGATCCTTGAGCGTTGGGACGTCCGCAAAATTGGGGTTCCTTTTCTCCTCAGTGACGGCCAGGATCCTCATAGTGCCCGACTTTACAAACGGGACCCACTCGGGACCGACCGATGCCACATCTACGTGCCCGCCCAGGAGCGCGGTGAGCGCGTCTGCATTTCCCTTGTAAGGAACGTGGATCCATTTGATCCCGTCCTGGTGTTCGACGAATGCCATAGCGTGGTGCATAGCCGTGCCTATGCCTCCGGTGCCGTATTTTATCTTGTTGGTATTTTTCTTTGCGTATTCGACCATTTCCTTGAAGGTTTTCCAGGGCGCGTCAGCCTTCACCACGATGCCGTTGTATGGGCCGGCATACGCGATAAGCGGTGTGAAGCTCTTCAGTGGTTTAAATGTGACCTTCTGCATTTGTGGGGCCCTGACGATGCCGGTGCTCACGCCGCCGCACAGCGTGTACCCATCGGGCTTCGCATTAGCCACAAGGGCATACGCAACGGTTCCGCCCCCACCGGCCCTGTTCTCTATGATTATCGGTTTGCCCAAAATCTTTTCCGCGGCAGCCGAGATGGACCGGGTGCAAATATCCACGGAACCGCCCGGCGCCATGGATATGTACATCGTTATCGGACGGTCCGGAAACTCGGCTCTGGCCTCAGCAGGAAAAAACGAAGCGATGAGTATAAAGAAGCAGGCAGACCAGAAACAGACTGCCGGAAGCCTGTTGTCACAATGTCTTTTCATGATTTGTCTCCTTTTGCGTCGCCGGGTCTGCCTGAAAAGCGCGTGTCGGGCTTGTCCCGTTACGGCGTACTTACAATTTGTTGATTTAGCCTGATTTTAGAAAAGCGTGCAGGGCTTGTCAACAAAAAATCGGTTGTCTTCTGAACTATACACTTTTTCTTGACAAAGAAACACCGGTAATACTAACATTGAGCCAGATTGTTTTTTCAAGCGGCTCAAGGAAAGGCATCATGCGCGTCCCGAGCCCCTGAAAGCCAACATTTTTCGGAAAGGAGATAAGAACGTTAACGTATAGGCGCAGCTGAGTCAGCAAAAAGGATTGTTGGACCGGGTCGGTTCTAAGAAACCTCCAGGGTGAGTCTCATTTCGCCTGTGAGGTTTTTTTGTTGCGATCTTTGGGCCGGTAGGTGGTTAATAACTATTACAAAGGGAGGTACTCATGATTTCGCTTCAGGTCAACGGCAAAAAATATAGTGTCGATGTCCCTCCGGATACACCGCTGCTCTGGGTTATCAGGGACCAGCTCAAATTGACGGGCACCAAGTATTCCTGCGGCATAGGTGAATGCGGTTCCTGCACCGTGCATGTCGATGGCAAGGCGCTCAGGTCATGCGTCACGGCTGTCGGTGACGTGCAGGGCAAGAAGATCACCACCATAGAAGGCCTCCCCAAGAACCATCCCGTCAAGAAGGCATGGATACAGGAGCAGGTGCCCCAGTGCGGTTTCTGCCAGCCCGGTATCATGATGCAGGTCGCCGCCCTTATCTCGGAATCGAAGAATCCTGATCCTGCC
>JADGQN010000294.1 GCA_017881765.1 Syntrophobacterales bacterium
ACGAGGGCCGAAAAGTCCACATCGTCCTTCTGGTAGGATTCATACGCGAGGATCGTGCCTTTGCCCTTTTCAAACGTGGTCTTGAAGAACTCGGCCAGGCCCTTCGAGTAATCGTTACCAACATCGTACAGCACAGCTGCTGTCCTTGCCTTCAAGTCTTTGAGGGCAAAGTTCGCAACGACGCTGCCCTGAAACGGGTCAGTGAAGCAGGACCTGAACACATACGGCTTTCTCTTCCCGTTGTACACCGTCACCTTTGTGCTGGTAGCGGCATTGCTGATCATAGGTACCTTGTTCTTGTCCGCTATCTCGCTCACCGGAATGGCGATCTTTGATGTCAAAGGACCGATGATACCGGCAACCTTGTCCTGGGTAATGAGCTTAAGGGCTGCGTTGGTTCCCTCAGTGGCATCATTTCTGTCGTCGGCTATGACCGGCGAGATCTGGTATTTGCCCGTCTTCGAATAATCTTCTATTGCCATCAGGAAAGCATTTTTTGATGACTCACCGAAGGTCTTCACGTCTCCGGTTAAGGGCGTAATCAAACCTAGCTTAATGGTCTCTTTTGCGGGCGTATGAACAGCGACGCTTAGAAGGGCCAGTACAACACCTCCGGCTAGAATCACTCTCTTCACGGATGTTCCTCCTTGGCGGCTTAAAAGGCGGCAATTAAATGTCCGAAAGCCTTTTGTAGCAGTCATTCCGGCGAAAGCCGGAATCCAGCGCGATTCTGGATGCCGGATCGAGTCCGGCATGACAAACTATTTGATTGCCGGAATAGTAATATTAAACAGGAAAAGAGAAGACGTTGCAAATAGGTATTTGGCCGATCCGCCAGGGGCAAGGGGGCAACTGAGGAGAAAGCAGATGGGTTCGAGTAGACTGCCTTCCTCTGTTTCTGCTACGATTGGACATGTTCACGACGTACGTACTCGTCATCGAGAAGACAAGCTCTTCCCGCATTCGGATGCGCAAACAGACCATCTTCATGGAAAAGGGTGTTTACCTTTACGTCGGCTCGGCGAAAAGAGGCCTGGAGAAAAGGCTTGCGCGCCATGTGAAAAAGCGGAAGAACCGATTCTGGCACATCGATTACATAACGAGCCGCAGGGACACCACGGTGCAGGCCATATACCTTTCTCCGTGCCCGGAGTGTGAAACCCTCAGCGCCGTCAGCGCGCTGGGCACCCTCTTTGGCCGCAGGCTCGGCTCCTCCGACTGCAGGTGTCAGTCGCATTTTGTGAAACTGAACCAGGTCAGTCTCGACGATTTAAGGAACTGGATGACGCAGAATGGCTTTGTTGAGTTTCCTATACCTTCCCCTTGATAGTGATAGCGATAGCGCAGCATCCCGTAGGGGGTAGCGCAGCACCCTGTAAGGACCCTCTGTTTGACCCTGCCTTGAGCCCGCCTCACTGCATGTAATCCCTTGATTTTGGGGCGTCCGGATGGTATGCTGCTTGTGCGCAACAGCGAACATTTCTGTATCAGCAGGTGTGTTATGAAACCCTTTAAGGTACTTGTTACGGATAACGTCGCTCCGGAAGGCCTCGATATTCTGACGCGAGACGGCACGATAGAGGCGGACGTCAGGCCAGGCATAAAGAACCCTGAACTGGCCGGGATCATCGGTGAGTACGACGCGATCATCACGCGCAGCGGTACGGCGGTTACGGCCGATCTGCTGGAGAAGCCGGGAAAGCTGAAAATTATCGGGCGGGCCGGTGTAGGCCTTGACAACATAGACATTGAGGCAGCGAGCAAGAAGGGGATCATTGTGATGAACGCTCCTACCGGCAACACGCTTGCTGCCACAGAACTGACTCTGGGCATCATGCTGGCCGCGGCGCGAAAAATCCCCCTTGCCAGTGAATCGCTGAAATCAGGGAAGTGGGACCGCAAGAAATTTATGGGGATCCAGCTGTACAATAAGACCTTGGGCATTGTAGGTCTGGGCAGGATAGGAACCAACGTTGCCACACGGGCAAAGGGCTTCGGCATGCGAGTCGTTGCGTTTGACCCTTATATCAAGAAGAGTAAAGCAGATGCCGTCGGTGTGACGCTCCGCGATACGCTTGAGGAGCTTCTCCGCGAGGCGGACGTGATCTCCTTTCACACCCCGCTTACTCCTGAGACGAAGAACATGCTCACGAAAAAGGAGATCGAGCTTACGAAGGACGGCGTGATCTTCATCAATTGCGCCAGGGGCGGCATCATGAACGAGAATGACCTGTACGAAGCCCTGAAATCGGGGAAGGTCTTTGCGGCGGGTGTTGATGTGTTTGAGCAAGAGCCACCCCAGAGCAGCAAGCTGCTCGAACTGGAGAATGTTTTCGCGACACCGCACATCGGGGCCAACACGATGGAAGGACAGGAGGCGGTGGCGGTGATTATCGCTGAGCAGGTTTACAACGCCCTGCACGGCAAGCCTTACCAGAACGCGGTAAACATACCCTTCATGAAGTCGACCCTGACGGAGAGGATGAGACTCTATTTTGACTTGGCCGAGAAGATGGGGAAGCTTGCCGCCCAGATCACTCCCGGCAGGCCTGAGGAAATCAGGATTGTCATGGTTGGCAAGAACTTTGAAGAAGATCTCTGCGAGCGCAAATTTGATGTGCCTTTCAGTTACCAGCCGTTTACGATCTCAGCCATGAAGGGCTTTCTTGGAGTAACCCTCAAAGAGACGGTTGGCTTCATCAATGCTCCATACCTCGCAAAGGATAGAAACATCGATGTTGAGGAGTCCAAGACCGACCATTTCGATAAGTATAACGACCTGATCGTTTTCATAGTCAAGACGGACAAGACGGAGAACACGCTTGCGGGGACCGTCTTTGCGGACAACGTGGGCCGTATCGTGCTCTATAACCGGTTCCGCCTCGACATGGTTCCGGAGGGGACATTTCTCCACTTCAGGATATTTGACAGACCGGGTATCGTCGGGAAGGTCGGCACCATCCTCGGTAATAACCAGATCAACATCGCCGGCCTGGAGCTTTCCAGGCAGACGACGGGTGAAGAGGCAGGATTTGTGTCGGTGGACAGTCCAATCCCGGAGAAGGTGCTCGACGATATTCGAGCCATCGATGGTATGATCGAGGCGAGGATCATCAAGCTGTAGAGTCATGGGTCATGGGTCATGGGTCAAGGAAAACAGCGAACAGTAAGAGTGAGCCGGAAAACGATTGTTTGACTGCTGGCTGTTTAGTAATACAAACGTAATCAATAACGTGACATCACCCCCTCCTTAATCCTCCCCCCTTGAGGGGGAGGGAAGGGTGAGGGGTGGCGGACGCCGGGAGATTGTAGGTACGCAGACATGGAAAAGATTGCTTCCCTGAGGGGATTTAGAGACATCAGCGGCGAAGAAGCCGAGAAGTTTGTCAGGATAGAACTGGTTTCAAGGGCCATCTTCGAGCTATCCGGGTTTCGGGAAATCAGCATTCCCATCCTTGAAAAGACCGAGCTCTTCAAGAGGAGCATCGGCGATACGACGGACATTGTTGAAAAGGAGATGTTTACCTTCATAGACCGGAACGGGGACTCGCTCACCTTGCGGCCTGAAGCGACTGCGGGTGTCGTGCGCCATTACCTTCAGGAAGCTCTGCACGCCAGGGAGAGGATAAGCAGGCTTTTCACGATGGGTCCCAT
This sequence comes from Syntrophobacterales bacterium, assembly GCA_017881765.1. Classification (GTDB taxonomy): domain Bacteria; phylum Desulfobacterota; class Syntrophorhabdia; order Syntrophorhabdales; family WCHB1-27; genus JADGQN01. Next base: position 3,655 of record JADGQN010000294.1, read on the forward strand.
GTTCAGGCATGAGAGGCCGCAGAAGGGCAGGTTCAGGCAGTTTCATCAGGTTGATGTGGAGATCTTCGGCGCGGCGGAACCGATCGTGGATGCCGAGTTGCTCTGGATGATCACACGTATGCTCGACCGGCTTGCCGTCAAGTATTACGCCATCGAGGTGAACAGCGTGGGCTGCAAGGCGTGCCGGGAGCCTTTTAAAGAGAAGCTTGTTGCGTACTTCTCGGAGAAGAAAGAGGCCCTCTGTCCGGACTGCCAGAACAGGCTTTACAGAAATCCTCTGCGCATATTCGACTGCAAGAGCCAGGCGTGCATAGAGTTGGGAAAAGAATCGCCTCTGATCTTCGACCATCTGTGCGAAAATTGTCGTGCACACTTCGAAACGCTCACCCGGTACCTGGCGGAGTTTGGTGTTGATCCCGTGTTCAACAAGAGACTGGTCCGGGGGCTTGACTACTACACGAGGACGGTTTTCGAAGTTACATCCGGGGAGCTTGGGGCCCAGAAGGCCTTCCTTGCCGGAGGCCGCTATGACAACCTCGTTGAGGAGATGGGTGGGCCGAGCGTGCCCGGGATCGGGTTTGCCATCGGTATGGAGCGCCTGGCATTGATCATGAGTTCTTCTCAGATATCGAAGGGACTGAAGTATTTCCTTGCACTGATCGGGGACAAGGCCGCTGCCTACCGTATCCCTGTCATAAAGGCCCTCGCGGAGCGGGATATCCCCATCTCTTATTCGCCGAACCCCAAGTCGCTCAAGTCGCAGATGAGGCATGCGGACAGCATCGGAACCGATTATGTGATGATCCTGGGTGAGGGGGAACTGGAGAAGGGCATCATCCTCGTGAGAAACATGCGCAGCGGGAACCAGGCCGAACTTCCGCTCGATACCACGAGCCTCGCCGGCAGGCTCCAGACTCTAGTCCTTGAATAACCCCGCTTTGTAAGCACAATACGTAAGGACGAATGCCAGTACCAGCCTCGCAATAACGAGAACCAGGCCGTTTGCTCCTATGATGACAAAAATCAGCGTATCCTCAAAGATTGCGTGGCAGACGGAGAGAAAGAGCAGAATGAGAAAGGCCTCGCGCCTGGCGATATTGTGATCCTTGATTGAGTGTATGATCACACCCGCTCCATAGGTGAGACCGATGACGATTCCCGTGATGAGGGGAAGAAGGCCGGCCCTCGTGATGCCCATGAAGAAGAACGGCTTTGTGTGAGAGAAGAGCCCTCGCTCCTTCAGGAATTCGTAAGAAATAGTGAGCGGAAGAATGATCATGAGGAGCTTCATTGTCAGCCAAAGGGAATCTCGCAGGGCGTTAAAGATCATTTCCATAGCAGGTTGAGCACCACCCCGGAGAAAAGACTTAAGGCTACTCTCACGAGCAGCAGCAGCCAGGCATTGGCGCCTGTCTTTTTCGTGATAGGCGTTTCGAGGGTCAGGCTGTGACAGATGCCGAGCATCAAGGCAACGACGGTTATATCTTTAGTGTGCAGGCCAAGAGGCGTCAGCACGGCAATGGCGGCATACAGATTGATGAAATATCCCGCAACAAGGCAGAGCGCAGCCTCGCCGGGAAGGCCGAAGACGCTCATGAAAGGCTTGCAGACCCTGCCGATTATATCTATCAGGCCAAAATGTTTGATGATTTCGATGGCGATGTAACAGGGCACGATCACCTTCACCATCATGAAGGTGATGGAAAGGCCGCTCAGAAGCCCTCTCTTCAGTGGTCCTTGTATCTCCATAGGTCGGCAAATATTCTATACGATGATTCGCACAATTGGAATCATAATTGACGATACCAGTTCGCATTCAAAAATACGACCCAGCCTTCGGCCGGGCACCCCGGGCGCTCAAGCCGTGACGAACGGAGGCGTACTTCAAGTACGTCAGAGTGAGGCAGGGCGCACACCCACTGACGTGGGTACCCGGAAGAGGGGTACACGTGTCCAAACACGGGTCTATGAATGAAGGCGAACTGGTATCAGCAGATCACGTCGTCATCGATTTCGTTCGTATCATGTCTCCCGGGGAAGTGTCTGCTGAGTTCGGCCCCGCACTTTGCGATCACCGAGCAGAGCGCATCCAGGGCCTTGCCCTCCCGGATGCCTTTCGTAAGCTCTGCTACAAGAGAGCCCCAGAAATCGGGATCAACTTTATCGTTGATGCCGCTGTCTCCCAGGATCCAGACCTTTCGTTCGAGGAGTGAGATGAATATCAGGATACCTGTCCCGTGCTTGGTACGGTGGAGCCCCCTTTCGTAAAAGGAGTGGATGGCCTCTTCGCTGACCTCATGCAAGGCATCTTGGTCGCTCACCAGCGCAAGTTTCAGATGGGGAGCTTTCTTGAAGAGATACCAGCAGGGGAAAAAGAGAATAAAAGTAACCGGTATGTAAAACCAGACGGTAATGTAGTTGAGCAGCAAGGAAGCAATGAGCGCAAAAAGTCCTGAGAGGAGAACGCTGCCCAGTATTTCCGCGTCTCTGTAACGGTCACTCGCCTCAACTACCTTGACCGCTATCTCGCCGGCGGTCTCCTTTTC
>JADGQN010000295.1 GCA_017881765.1 Syntrophobacterales bacterium
ACTTTGTTTCAACGCGTCTTTAGCCTGTTCTTTTTTGGTCACGTTGTTCCCGACACCACGCCACCCCCAGCGTTTCTTCTTTGTCGAACAAAAGGCGGCTGTCTGAGATATCCAATCAATTTCAACGTGTTATGATACTGCACGAAATTACTGCAAGAAAAATGCCGCGCTTTTAAAATTCCAAAATCGAAATCCTAAACAAATCTCCAATATTCAAATTCACAAACTTCAAGGACCGTGCTGTACGATACACAGCACTATTTTGGAACATCCGACATTTGGTAATTTGACATTCTTTCCTTGCAGGATGCTTCGCTATCGCTATGGGATTTGGGATTTCGAGTATATGCTTCTTTTGGGACACTTTCTTGCTTGCATTGTGGTAGAATCGTACACAGTACTACGTATAGGTGCACCTTGTTTATCGGAGTCCGGTAGTGCGCGGGAAAGCAGGTGATCAATCCATGAGACAAGGTCGAAGGCTCGGTCTTGCTCAGGTTGAGACACTCTTCATGGAGACCTTCGGGCTCGGTCGGGCAGTAACGCTCACCGCGGTTATTCTCATCCTCCTGATTGTACTCTTTGGCGTTTTCTGGTTCTTTCATTCGGCTCCGCCCGATACCATTACCATCACCACCGGGCCCGAGGGCAGCGTCTTCCAGAAGATGGCCCAGAGATACGCCACCATTCTGGCACGCGACCGGGTGAAATTGAAGATCCTTCCGTCCCAGGGCTCGATGGAAAATCTCAAGAGGCTCCTGGACCCCTCGTTCCACGTTGACGTCGGCTTCGTTCAGGGCGGCGTAGCCGGCGGGCTCAATGTCGATAAACTGGTCTCACTGGGGAGCATTACCTATGAACCGCTCGTGATTTTCTATTCCAGCGCCAAGCCGGCAGAACTGCTCTCCGAGTTTTCCGGCAAGAGGCTTGCCATCGGCCCCGAGGGTAGCGGAACACGAACACTGGCATTGGCCCTGCTCAAAGCCAATGGCATGGAGCCCGGCGGCGCAACCACACTTGTGGATCTGGACGCGGATGACGCAGCAGAGGCCCTGGTCGAAGGTAAGGTTGATGCCGCATTCATGATGGGAGATTCCGCCTCGGGCCAGGTCATGCTTAAGCTTCTGCGCACGCCGGGAATCCACATGTACAGTTTCATCCAGGCCGACGGCTACACACGAAGAATCACCAATGTGAACAAGATCGTCTATTTGAACAAGCTGGAACTACCGCAGGGATCGATCGATTTCGGCAAGAACATTCCTACACACGATGTCTGGCTGATCGGCCCCACGGTTGAACTGATTGCACGGTCCAATCTCCATCCCGCGCTTTCCGACCTTTTACTGGAGGCGGCGACTGAACTGCACGGAAGGGCCAGCCTGCTGCAGCGCCAGGGCGAGTTTCCCGCCCCGCTGGAGCACGAGTTTCGCATAAGCGCGGATGCGACCCGATTCTATAAATCGGGCAAGGGCTTCCTGTACCGTTCTCTTCCCTTCTGGATGGCAAGCCTGACGAACCGTATCCTCGTAGCATTTGTGCCGATGCTAGTGCTCTTGATCCCGGTGCTGCGCATCATCCCCGTGGTCTACCAGTGGCGCATCAGGCTACGCATCTACCGGTGGTATCGCCTGCTTCTGGTACTCGAACAGGAACTGGTCGCGCGCTCCGGGTCAGAGAAGCGGGAAGCATTGCTCTTGCGGCTCGATCAGATCGACGAGGACGTCAATAAAATGAAAGTGCCGGCCTCCTTTGGCGACCAGTTCTATGTGCTCCGTCAGCACATCGGTTTCGTCCGCAGCCGACTGGTGGACAGCACGCACACGCACTGATGCCAGGTTGCATTCATTCATAGACCCGAGCCTATGCCTTGCCTAAATCTTTTCCCATCGTCTTCCAAAGGAGTTCTTCCATCTCGGAAGTAAGCTTGGGCATGGACTCCCCTTCTCTTGACTTGATCCTCTCTTCATACAAGGCCTCAAGTTGAGGAAGCAGACCCTTCAGGGCCGGGGTTGCATCCACTCTCTGGCTGATGAGACTGCGCTGCTCCAGGGCTCTCTCAAAGTCGTCTTTGTCAATGGGGATGTTGTAGAGAAGATTCAAGATCTCCATAAGGCTGACCTTGCCCAGGTAATCCTCCTCCAATACGGCATATTGGGGTAAAGAGACGATAAACGAGATTGTTTCAATGCCCAAATCGGGTGCCTTTTGCGAAATCAGGAAGGTGATAGTCGTCGGACCCTCGTAAGTACTCTGCAGGGCTCCCGATTTCCTCAAATCCTGCAGAGCCTCTGCCCCTGTTGCCCCACCATTGACTATTAAAGGCCTGGTGTGAGGAACCACGTCATACATGCTCCCCAAAAGGATATATTTCTTCGCCCCTAGTCTCTTGAGAAGCTTTAAGACGGAGTCCACATAGACTTCAGAAAGAGCATGAGGCTCAAGAAGGTGAAGAAAGAGAAGGTCATTTCCTCCTTCTCTTCTCGCATAGCGTAGGGTCATATTGGGAACGGATACCTTACGAACACCCTCCTCATAATGGAGAGTCGGGCGGTACCGGGTAAAATCGAAGAAGTGACCGGGCTTGGCCAGCCGGGCCAACTCCTTGGCCTCGAATTGAGCCTCCAATTCATTCAGAACCAGAGTTCCAACGTTATTCACATCTATCCAGGGACGAAGAATAGCAAAAGCATAAGGCTCGTTCAATTCCGGAACAGGTTCACTCAATTCAAATGCGCCGATTCTCACAGGATAATTCCTCCTGAACAGGTTCTTGTACTATTTCTCATTGCTCTTCCCTAAGACAGTATAGAACAAATTCATTATGATGGGAATAATTTGGCGGAAGGGCTCCGCCCCGCGCCGATTTTCTCACAGGTTCCATCCGGCTAAAACGGTTCGCATCGCTGTGATCTATGAAGGACACCGGCCTTGTGGTAGACTACACTAGGTTCCGGCATGATCTATTCTAAGCATTTATCCCTCATATTCTTCCGGGCGGGGTGGTCCAAAATAGCGCTGCCTATTATAGCGCACCGCAGCGAGTCCTGATGAGACGAGCAGCAACGATATTGCCCGTCGAGAAAATAATGATGGAGTTTGCGCGTCTGACGGGACTGTCACCGGAAAGTAGCTCGCCCCGGCGCTACCTGTGGACCGACGCTTTCGCAGTCTGCAATCTCTTAGGGCTTTATGAGGAGACCCGGGAAGAGAAATTCAAGGATCTGGCGCTGCAACTCGTGGACCAGGTGCACAGCGTTCTGGGACGGCACCGGCGCGACGACTCCCGAACCGGCTGGATCAGCGGGCTCGATGAGCACGAGGGCAGGCTGCACCCCACCCGAGGGGGATTGAGAATAGGCAAGAAACTGAAGGAGCGGAGGCTGAGCGAGCCGCTGGACGAGCGTCTGGAATGGGATCGGGACGGTCAGTATTATCATTATCTGACCAAATGGATGCACGCCCTCAATCGCGTCACAAGAGTCACCGAGGATTTTACGTACAACCGATGGGCGCTGGAGCTTGCGAGATCGGCCCATGCCGGGTTTGTCTCCGCAGTCTCTCGTGGCGGGAGTAAGCGCATGCACTGGAAGATGAGCATAGATCTTTCTTACCCCCTCGTGCCGTCGATGGGTCTCCATGACCCCCTTGACGGGCTGATCACCTATACGCAGCTTCAGGCGACAGCCACGAAAGATCCTGAGCCGGCAGCAAAGGACCTGAGTGGCGAGATCGCTGACATGGCGCGTATGTGCCAGGGAAAGAACTGGGTCACCGATGACCCCCTTGGCATCGGCGGGCTTCTGTCCGACGCGTTCCGAGTGGCTCAACTGATGGTAAAAGGTTATTTCGCGGACATGGACCTGCTTGCCATTTTACTGGACGCTTCCGGCAGAGGCCTGGAGGCGTTCGGCAGAGAGGATGCCTTGCGGCTTCCCGCGGATTACCGCCTTGCTTTTCGTGAACTGGGATTGTCGATCGGGTTGGAGGCGGTGGAAAGGCTGTCGGGATTTATTGAGCGAAACGAGGGGGCGTTCAGTAAAGAACGTGAGCTGAAGGTGCGAACGAAAGCCCTCAAACAATATGAAGCGTTTGCAGAGGCTATTGACAAGTTCTGGCTTGAGCCCGAACAGCAGAGAGTACGGAGCTGGACAGAGCATCAAGAGATTAACATGGTAATGCTTGCGACCTGTCTGGCTCCCGATGGATACCTGATGCTTTAGTTTGAAGAGGAGGTCGTCATGAGAAAAGTTGTTCTGATCTGTGGTCTTTTCATGATCGTTTCATGTCTCGTTACCGGTGCGTTTGCCATGGAGTTTTCCGCGGATATGGTGTCGACCGCCCATGGGCGGACCACCACCACCAAAGTATTTGCCAAGGATCAGAAGTTCCGCATGGAGCCGAAGGATGCGCTCACATACTCAATCGTAAGGGGGGACAAGCAGGTCCTCTGGATGATCATGCCTGACCAGAAATCTTACATGGAAATGAAGACCGACCCTAACAGGCAGCTCAAGGTAGAAGAGAAGGTGAAAGGCGAAGTCAGCAGAAGAGTGATCGGAGCCGAGAAGATCGATGGACACCCGACTCAGAAGTATGAGGTGACCTACGCCGAGGGCGGTAAAACCGAAAAGATGTATCAGTGGATGGCCACGGACATCAAGTTTCCGATCAAGATGGCAGCCGTTGACGGTAGCTGGACCATGGAATACAAGAACGTCAAGATTGGTACTCAACCGGCCGGTCTCTTTGAACTCCCCTCCGACTATAAGAAGGTGGAAACGCCCTCAATGCCGGGAATGCCTAAAATGCCAAAGGCACCGGGGAAGGGCGGTTCAGAATAAGGGGAACATCACGGTTCGCCAGTCCTCATGGGTGTGGCGCTGCTGTTCGCAGCGGTGGTTTTAAAAAAACCATGATCAAGAAGACGAAGGCGGAAGGGAAGGAGGGCCTGCCGTGGATAATCCGGAACCACGCAGCAGCACCAGGCAGACGCTCGCGCAACCGGCCATCAGCGAGAGCATCGGCATGGCTGTTCCGTTGTGCAGATAACTTATCAGACCCGATGCCGAGGCCGCCAGGACCATCTGAATGCTTCCGATCAGCGCGGACGCGCTCCCCGCATTTCTGGTGAACGGCTGTAACGCGAGTGCGATGACATTCGGGCTGACAAACCCGAAGCAGAACAGGTAGCAAAAGATAAGGCCAATAGTTCCCATTGTGCCGATGAACCCGAAATGGGTGCCGGCCAGCAGCAACACGGCCACACAGACCTGAGCGACGTTAGCCATAAACAGCACCTCGGCGCTACTGCGCCTCTTCAGCCAAACCCTGTTGATCTGGCTGGCGATGATCAAGCCAAGTACATTCGCCCCGTAAATCCACGCAAATTGCGTTTCTGTAAAACCAAACAGCTTCATATAGACGAAGGGTGAGCCGGAGATGTAGGAGAAAAACCCCGCTGTCGCAGCGGCGCTGGCCAGTGTGTGCCCCACGAACGTGGGCTCCCTGGAAACATTGAGATATTCCAGCAGAACTTTCCCGGGACGCAACGACATGGAAGTATCAGCACCCTTGCTCTCCGGAAGAAATCGGCTCACGGCAATGAGGATGCATGTGGCAATCGCCGCGAGGATTATAAAAATGAATCGCCACCCGAGGGCAGCTACGACCAGACCCCCTATCGTGGGGGCAACGATCGGTGCAACACCAAAAACCATCATCAACATGGAAAGCACGCGCGCTATTTCGCTCCCGGAAAACAGATCGCGGACAATCGCTCTGCTCCCTACCAAGCCGACGCAACCGCCGAGGGCAAGAAAGAGACGCAGGGCGATCAGAAAGTGTATGGACGGCGAGAACGCACAGCCCAGGGCAGCTGCAATGTACATGAGGAGCCCAAGGGCCAGCGGTTTCTTTCGCCCATAGCGATCCATCACCGGGCCATAAGCTATTTGTCCGATGGCCATCCCGATGAAATAGCTCGTGAGCGAAAGTGCGACGTGAGCGATGTCTGTCTTCAGGCCCGCGGCAATAGCAGGAAAGCCGGGCAGGTACATATCGACTGAAAATGGTCCCAGGGCTGACAGGGCAGCGAGAACGAGTATTACGACTCTGTGTTGCTTCCTATCCATCGCAGGTTTATCCCGCAACGATGGGATTCCTTGCTGAATCGTACGAGAAGCATTATCCGCATATT
>JADGQN010000296.1 GCA_017881765.1 Syntrophobacterales bacterium
TGGCAAGAGAAAAGGACGGCTGGGCCCGCATCGCGCGGAACCTCAAGGCTGAGATCGACGAAGCACTGGCAGAGGCCTACCGAGGCACCGTATCTTTGCCCTTTGTTCCAGGAGGCCATCAACGGGTTGCAGTCAAGATCGTCGATGACCGAGGCATTGAGAGCCTCAAAGTGTTGGAGGTGGGCTGAAATGAGTAAGAAACTGCCGATTGATGTCCCACACGATAAAATCATTCAATTCTGCGAGAAATGGCAGATCACTGAATTCGCCCTGTTCGGATCGGTGCTGAGGGACGACTTCTCACCTGACAGCGATATCGATGTCTTGGTCAAGTTCAGCGAGGATGCTACCGTCAGTCTGTTCGACCACGTCGACATGCAAGACGAGCTTAAAGGCATCCTCGGGCGTGGGATAGACCTTGTTAGCAAGCGAGCCATTGAACAGAGCCGTAACCAGATCCGACGCAGGGCTATCCTCGGCTCCGCGGAGGTCATCTATGCCGCAGCGTGATTTGCTATACCTCCACGATATTCTCATTGCCGCAAAGAACATCATCGAGTTCACCAGAAACATTGACCGCAAGGCCTTCGAGGATAGCGTGCTCCTTCACTCGGGAGTGATTCGTCAGGTTGAGATAATCGGAGAGGCTACGAAGCGTCTTTCTCAAGAACTGCGGCAGAAATATACCGATGTTCCATGGCAGAAAATGGCAGGCATGCGCGACATCCTCATTCATGCCTATGCTGAAGTGGACCTGCAGGAAGTATGGCGTGCGGCCACGGCTTCTATTCCCGATGTGGCAGACAAGGTAGAGCGCATCATCTCTTCCCTGGAAAGCTCCGCGTGAAGTCCACGATTGATCGCCTCATCATCAATACACCTTACGAAGAGCCCAAAGAGTATTGGAGCTACGATCGGGAAACCAGGTCATTCAGCCGGAAAGAGGGCAGACGGCCCGCAGGCTACATTGTCGCCTCGGAACATTCAAAGGCTTTCGATGATCCGGGGATCTTTGTTCCGATCCCCCTTGTTAACCAGATAAGGCCGCGTATTAAGGGCTGGAGAGATGTAGGCTATCCCGGCGCCTCCGGAATTACCAAGCGACTTCTGGAACATTGGTATAACCTGGATGAGCGCGAGAACCGGAGATTTTTCTTCTGTCAGTTGGAAGCAATCGAGACCCTTATCTGGCTCACCGAAGCGCCCGCGGCGGAGAAGGTCGGCATCGATATCCCCTCTGACGGCGGGCCATTCACCCGGCTCTGCTCCAAGATGGCGACCGGCTCCGGCAAGACCATTGTTATGGCCATGCTCATCGCGTGGCAAGTTCTCAACAAGATCACCTATCCGCAGGATACTCGCTTCTCAAAACATATTTTTGTCGTAGCACCCGGTCTGACTGTGAAAAGCCGCCTCCAGGTGCTCCTCCCATCGGCCGCGGGCAATTACTACGACGAGTTTAATATCGCACCGCCTGCCCTACTCGACAAACTCCGCCAAGGAAAAATTCTCATCAGGAACTGGCACGTCCTCTCATGGGACAGCGAAGAGAAGATAGCCAGGAAAAAGGGTGTTGACAAGCGGGGCGCCAAGAGCAACGAAGCATACATCCGCGAAGTGTTGGGCGATATGACGAGTGCTACCAATCTTGTGATAATAAATGACGAGGCGCATCACGCCTGGCGCGTGCCCGCCGAATCGAAAGTGAAGGGGCTGAAGAAAGAGGAGATCGAAGAAGCTACCATTTGGGTGAGCGGTCTCGATCGAATTCACCAGACACGCGGCATCCTTTCCGCCTATGATTTCTCGGCAACGCCGTTTGCGCCAACCGGAAAGAAAAGCTCAGAAGAGGCCCTGTTCAGTTGGATCGTTAGCGATTTTGGTCTCAATGATTCGATTGAGTCCGGGCTCGTGAAAACCCCACGGGTTGTAGTAAGAGATGACGGAAAATACAGCAAAGAATACAAGTCCAGGCTTTACCACATTTACAACGATCCGGAGGTCAAAGACGACGTCAACCGCAAAGCGGAAGCATACGAGCCGCTTCCCGATCTGGTGAGAAACGGCTACTACCTGTTGGGAAAGGACTGGCTGGAAACGGCGAAACGATGGAAGGAGGCCGGTTTCAAGACTCCTCCTGTCATGATCTCCGTGGCCAACAGGACCGAAACCGCAGCCCGCATCAAATATGCCTTTGACCATAGACAGATCCTGATCGAGGAGCTATGCGCCCCGGAGAGGACGATCCACATTGACTCTAAAGTGCTCGAAGAAGCGGAGTCACAGGACGAGATACCCGACATCGAGGTGGCGTGGGAAGACGAGGATCGGGAAGATGAGCCGATAAGAAGGCTTTCCAAACGGGAGATGGCTGAGCTTCTTCGCCGCACGGTCGACACGATCGGGCAGATTGATAAACCGGGAGAACAGATACAGAAGGTCATCTCCGTCGGGATGCTCTCCGAGGGCTGGGACGCAAAGACTGTGACTCATATCATGGGGCTGCGCGCCTTCTCCAGTCAGTTGCTCTGTGAGCAGGTTGTGGGCAGGGGACTCAGGCGAACCTCTTACGAAGTAAACCCTGACGGTCTTTTCGAAGCGGAGTACGTCAACATCTTTGGTGTGCCTTTTACCTTCCTGCCTCATGAATCGGAAGACGGACCGCCTCCGCCTCCCGCTCCTCCCAAGACGCGCATCGAACCCGTTCCGGAAAAGATTCAATTTGAAGCCTCCTGGCCGAACATCATCCGGATTGATCGCGTCTACACAACGCGCCTCAATCTCGACATGGCCAAAGCAAAGCCACTGGAATTGAATGCCTACGACACGATAAAGCTCGCTGAGCTTGCGCCAATTATCGATGGAAAGCCCGACATCACGAAAGTTTCCGAAATCGACCTGCAGGATTTGGCACGCACTTTCAGAAACCAGAAAATAGCCTTTGAAGCCGCACGGAACATCTTCGACCAGATGAGACCCAAATGGCGCGGGAGCAGGGAATATCTCCTTGCTCAACTGGTCAGAGTTGTGGAGCAATTTCTCGCCTCCGACAAGATCCGGATCACGCCGCCGCTATTCTATCAGGACGAGTTACACAGACGGATAGTCGTCACCCTTAACCTGAATAAGGTCGTCCAGCACATCTGGGAAGCCATCCGTGAAGAGAATACCGAATCTCTAGTCCCTGTTTTTGACCGCGACCATCCTGTACGCTCGACTGGAGATATGCGCACATGGTTTACAGGCAAACCTTGCGAGCGCACGAAGAGATCCCATATCAACTTCTGCGTCTTTGACAGTACATGGGAGGCGTCGGAAGCCTTTGTGCTCGATCGCATGGCGGAAGTCGAGGCCTGGGTCAAGAACGATCACCTTGGATTTGAGGTGTTATATCTATACCAGGGCGTCGTGAGCAAGTATCGGCCCGATTTTCTGATACGTCTCAAAGATGGGAGCACCCTGGTCGTCGAAGTAAAAGGGCAAGATACTCAGCAAGACCAAACAAAACGGGTGTTTCTGGATGAATGGGTGCACGCTGTGAACGAGCATGGAGGTTTCGGTAAATGGCGCTGGGTAGTATCCAAAAACCCGGCAGACGTTGTAGCGATTACCCAGGAAGCCTTAGCGAAAGGAAATTGACACGAACGGAGGGCGTGCGATGGACGATAAAGAACGGTTGAGAATCGTTTTGAAACACCTGATCGAGCATAATGAGGGGCATGCTGAAGACTACGCGCGGTGGATTGAGTTGGCAAAGAAGAACGATATGACGCACGTTGTCGAACTGATCACGGAAGCAAATAAACAGATGGGTAAGGCGAGTGACGCTCTAAAAAAAGCCCTCGATCACTTAGGCGGCCCACCTGATGACGACAAACACCATCATCACCACCATTAAGACCGTGACGTGGCTTTTGCCGGCGCAATCGAACGGTAGGAGGATGCTCCGCTATCGTCCTAGCGATAGCGGAGCATCCTGTAAGGAAGCGGACGTCCTAGCGCGTAGCGCGGTCGTCCTAGTCGCACATTTGTGCGACGGTCGTCCCTCGGTCTTTACACGTCATGAACTATTTGTAGACCCCGTACTCTTTGGTAAAATCGATCATGGCATGCATGGTGTCTGCCTTGCCTTCATCCATGGAGGTTCCCCAGGACATCATGTAGCCACCGCCCTTTCCGACCGTATCGATGAGGCCCTTACAGTACGCCTTTACGCTCTCCGGTGTGCCCGTAAGTAAAAGGCCGGCCGGAACATTTCCGCCGATACCGATCTTGTCCCCGATTGCCTGTTTAACCTTGACCATATCGGTGCGGTCGAAGAGCCAGAAGCTGGAGGCCTTAGGGAGCTCCTTCAGGTACTCGATGCGCGTATTGTAGCTTCCTTCACAGAAAGGGACAGCGACGATGCCCTCTTCAGCGAGGCCGACTATGACTGCCTTGAGGGTAGGCCAGTAGAATCTCCTGAACTGGGCGTCGGACATGAACCCGTCCGCCCCTTTGTGGAGCGGTATAAAGCAGGTTGGGATCCCGGACGCGGCAGCGCCTCGAACCGCCTGCTTGATACAAAGTGGCGTGAGCCTCTCCACTGCCTTCTCAACCTTGTCCGGCTGCCTGTACATGTCGATCATTATGGCGCGTGTGCCCCTTAACGTATCGGCTACCATATCGAAGGGCGCCTTTGTTGCGCCGCCAAACATGCCCGGAAAACCCATAGTCTTCTGCCTCATATCGAAAGCGCCGACCTTCTCTATCCATGCCATTGCCTCATTTCCCGCATCGATGAGCGCCTTGAGGGCGCCCTGAACGGGCGGAATGCCAAAGGGGATCATCTGTACGGTGACAAGCACCATTTCCCACATGTCCGTGAAGGGGGAGAGCATCTTCAAGGGCTCCAACGCCCCGAAGGCCCGAGGCATGTACGTCCTCAGCCAGAAATCGGTGGGGTCGTCGATGAGGGCATCATACTCATCGGCCATCATGTACTCTCCTTCAACGTACTGATAAACCGAATCCTTGGGCAGGTTATGGCCCGGCCATTTGTACTGTTTATAGTCGAGGATCTCAAACACCTTGCCCCATCCGATCAGGGGAGCCATACCACCATAGTCGGGCCTGTAATCCTTGAGGAACCTAACGTGGGCATCGATCATCTTGTCCACGTCATACATGGCTTCGTTAGCTGTCACGCCGTGCAGGGCGGTCTCAAAGAAGGTGCCCAGGGCCAGCACCGGCACCCGATCCGGAATTTTTTCCAGGAGCGCCACGTCCCTGAACCGCTCTATCGCCTTCTTGTAGGTAGTCTCAGCTTCGGGACTCTCAAACTGAATGCCCTCGGCCGCGCTCCATGTCCGAAATCTCGCTTCTCTCTTCTCTGCTGGTGTCACCTTCTTTTCCATCGCATTACCCTCCTCTCCAGCCTTGTACCATCAAACCACACGTTATTTGGGCACCGGGAAGATCATCTCGGCAGTCTTCGGAAGCTTGGGACTATTCTTGTTGTAAACAACCTCCAAATCCCAAGGCCACTGCTTCCCCTTGACCCATTGCCCGCCAACCAAGGGGATTTCGCAATAATGCTTTTCGTTATACTTAATGTGGCCGAATACCGTGTCTACGTCGGTCTTGCCCAAGGCCTCGAGTATCTTCTCCTTGTTAAGGGTCTCGGCCCGCTTAATCACATCAAAGGCCATTTCATATCCCCCATACGTCAGACCGATGGGCGGAATCCATTGTTTTTTTGTCTCTTTCGTCCAGGCATCGCAAAGTTGCCTGGCGGTCTCGCCTGTGAGCGAGGACTTGTAGGGATGGTTGCGGTGCCACCAGACCTCTGTCGTCAGACCGTTCGCAAGATTACCCCCAAGGGCTTCCATTGCGGAAGGGAAAAGAAGGGCCTTTGCAATGGTTGCGACTTTCGGTATGAATCCCTGTTGATGCATCTGTTTCCAGGCATTCGCCCAATCCGGAGCGATGAGAACACCCGTGAGGATTTCCACCTTCTCCTTCTTGAAGGTCCCGATAATAGAGCTGAAGTCCGGCGTACCAAAGGGGAACCTCCCCGGGTCTACCATCTTGTAACCCTTTGCAGGGAGCTTAGCTGTAAAAACTTTCGTCCATTCGATTCCATCCGCATCATTTGGAAAGAGCACCCCCACGACCTTGTTCGTCTTGGCCGCAACTTCATCC
>JADGQN010000297.1 GCA_017881765.1 Syntrophobacterales bacterium
GCCCGGTTGCCCATAGCGCACTCGCAAATAAGCTCGCACGGGCAGCCTATTCTATCATGAGGGACCAGGTCCCTTACGAGGAGGCAAAACTGTTCGGGTAACAATCCGGAGGGACGGCGACCCAGTCGAGTGGTTGGGACGATCCCATACGCATTGAGTGGTCAAGCCGTCCCGAATCCGGATACGGCACAGTGTCTGCCGTTGCTGTCCATACCGTGAGCCCGTCAGTGGTGGAAGAAAAACCATGAGCATTGTAACCTTCTTTTGGACACGGTATGGTACCGACGATATTCTGGTCCGCTATAGGCGGAAGGGGTGTCTGGAGCATCTATCTGACATCTTGATCCCGATGGGTACCTGGTGCAGCAACGCGAGCACCGAACCTAAGAAGATGCGGCAAAGGCGGCGGGAGGCATGAGGCCGATACAGCAAAACAGGGTTTGGCGGATGGAGGCAACTTTGTTAAGAAAAAAGTTGCAGGGAGGAGTTCATTCTCTTGACAAAGGCCTTTTTATGGGTGCCACTCGAAGCAGCAGATAACGGATGCGGCACTAACGGTGCGGTTAGGTTAAGAGAGCCGTGGTTACCCCTTCTTTCCTCGACTACGGGACAAGTTCTCTGTAAGTGTTGGCAGACTTCTTCTGAGATGCTTCCTTCACCTTATCAACCCTCTCTATGGCTTCGGTGGTCACGTTATTGATCTTCTCTTCCAAAAGTTGAGGGGTAATCAGTACGATGGTCTCAGTTTTTTCCACTCTCGGATGAGACCATCCGAAAAGCAGGCCGATTACGGGAATACTGCCAAGCACAGGAATCGCTTGACGCTCCTTTGATACAATATCCTTGATCAGCCCGCCGATGAATATGGTTTGGCCACTCTTCGTCAGAAGCGACGTTGATACGTTCGTAGTGGTGACTGTCGGGATTTGGGTGACAGCATCAACACTTGCACTACTCACCTGAGGCTGCACATTCATGAGGATATTGCCCTCATCGCTTATGTATACGGTAATATCGAGGATGATCCCCGTATCGATGAACTGAATCTGTTCCGTTGTGACCCCCAGGTTGGTTACCGTCGTTTTGTAGCCGGTCTTCCCACCGACCTGGACTCTCGCGGGCTTACCGTGAACGGCAAGGATTTTCGGACTCGATAGCGTATTGATCCTCGTTCTGCTCTCCAGGGCCGCTATTGCAGCAGTCAATTCGTGAGCGGTACCCACGCCCGTCTGCACTGCGCCGAGCATGCCGCCCATCGCGTTACCCGAGAAATTAGTCCCCGTTGTGATACTTGCACTCCCCATCACCTTTGACCAGTCAACACCCAACCTCATATCATCTGTAAGCTGAACTTCCAGGATCTTGGCTTCAATGAGGACCTGTTTGGGGGGCGCATCCCATGCATTGATCACGGTCTCGATCTTAGCAATGTTTTCCGGTGTATCTTCCACAATAATCGTCCTCGTGTCGTCATGAATTCTTACGATACGTATTCCCGGAATAGCACTCAAGATTTCCTGAACCTTCTCCGTCTTCGCAAACTTGAGCTTGAAAATCCTCATCTGCAGCCTGTCTACTTGCGAGTCGCGCTTATCCTTCGGCTTATGTACAAAGTAGACGCCCTTTTCTTTCCGGCACTCAAAACCTCCCGACGCTGCGATAGTAGAAAGCGCTTCATCCAGAGTCATGCGATGAAGATTCACGGTAACCTTGCCGGTCACCTCCGGGGTCATGGTGACGTTGACATCCCGGTTCATCGCCAACCCAAGAAGCGCCTGCCTAATGTCACCTTCATAAAAATTGACACTCAGCAGGTCTTTTGCCGAAGATTCTTCTCCTCTCAGGTTCGTTACAATGACCAAGGAACCTAACGTTATGAGCAGGGATAGATGGATTGCCCGTACGACCCAGATGCGTCTATTTCTGCCCATAGTTCACCACCCTCAAGACGATTTCTCGATCCTCACCCCGCATAACAACCTCTTTCGGCCCTATGCGCACAATCTTGTACCCGGCAATCTGATCCCCGGGACGAAGGAATTGACCGTTAATAACGGCAATGGGATTATTCGCGCTGTAGACAAGCCCGCTCAAGACCGGGGCCATTTCGCGCGGCCGAGTGTCGTCCGGCGTCTTGAGCCTGGCATCCGCAGTTACAACTGATTTGCCCGGCTCGAAAATGTCCCTGACCACCCCTCCCGCGAATTCCTGCCGCTCCGGTTCCTGTGCATTCGTCTGTTGTGGATGAACACCCACAGGCGTGGCAATAGACGGCACGGTGGCAAGTGTTGTCGGCGATCCCGCATCCGTTGTCACGGCCGATCCCTTATGAAAGAGGCGAAAATATGAGACCACACATAGGACTAGCCCAAGCACGAGTATGAGATACACTTTTGGAAGCTCACTCTTGCCTTTCTGCACAGTTCCCGTTCTCCCTACCTAACCTTAGACAGCTGGGATTCTCTCACAAATACGAGAACAGTCACGTCAAGCAGACAACGTCCCTGCTGTTCCAGCTTTCCTATAGCCATTTTTTCCACTATGATGAGGCGATCCGTTGCGTCAAGGTCCTGAAGAAGATAGTAGAGACTGACAAAAGGTCCCTTGCAGCTCAGCCGGATCGGTATCTTTTGGTAGAGCTTCTCTTTAACAGCGGGCTGTGGCTGCATCGAAACCAGGACGACCCCTCTCTTTTTCACCAGTCCGTCCAGTTGCCTGAGGAATGTGCCTATTTCAGCATCTTCAGGAATCTGCCTGTTCAAGTTGCTCAACTGATTTGTTATCGCCTTTGTGGATGCCTTCAGGCGCTGTATGTTCATTTCGGCAAGTTTCGTGTCGTTCAGTTGCTTGGCCAGAAGATCCTTCTCCTGGCGGAAAAGCCGCTCCTGTTTGAGACCGTGGCCCACCAACCAATAACCACAGAGCAAGAAGGTGAGAATGACCACTCCGAGGCAGGAACGATCTATAACCTTTACGCTGAGCGTCGCCATCTATCCTCTGCGCACCTGACATGCGATCTGAAACCTGATTCTGCTTTTGGAGAGTGGAGTCTTTGGACCAGACTCCTCCTTTTCGAACTCGCTCGCAAATTTGAGGGCAACACCCTTAAAGGCCCGCTCTTGAGAGAGCTGCTTCAAGAATTCTCCCAGATATTCGTTGGATGTGGAGATGCCCGTGAGTACCAGGCGGGCCTCTCTTTCCGGCCCCTCGTCCGTATCCAATGTCAACTGAGAGAGCCAGGTCTCGTCATTCATATCCCTGGACAGCTTATAGATTACTTGAGAGACAGGTTGGCTCCTTGAGCTTATCGCAGTGAGGGCAGACCACTGCTGATCGAGTTTTTCCAGGTTACTCTGCAAGCCTTTGAGTAGTTCAATCTTGGCGGTTAATTGGCCGGGGGTATCATTCGACGTCGCTATCGACTGCCGGCGCGCCTTGAGTGCATACGTGTGAATCAACGAGAGGCTGAAGAGAAGGCCGATCAAGAGAACCAGGCATCCTGCCCATAGACAGAGGTGCCGCCTGCCGAGGCGACTCGCCGCAACATCGGGGGGGATGAGATTAATGTCTCTTAAGGCCAGGAGACCCTCCTCATTGCCAGGCCCAAGGCAAGGCCAAGGGGCGCGTCCTCGGGGACAGCAGAGAGCAACCATTCGTCTGACAGGGCAATTCTTTTCAGCGGATTTACAACTTCCGTCTTTATGTGCAGACGCCTTTCAACGTATTTGTCGAGGGAGGGGACAAGACTCGCATGATCGTACAGATAGATCCCCTCGAATACGGGCTGCCGTTCCTCAGCCCTCACGTAACCCACAGCCTTTTCCATCTCGAGGAGAAATTCGTCAATATGAGGCGTGATGATCTGGTATACGGTGCGGTCAGCCCCAATCGCCTCCTGATCCTCTTCCTCCTCCAGCTTCGTCACGTCGTGATTTTCAAAAGAGAGCCCGTGCCTCTTTAACATGGCCTTGGCTTTGTCCCTGTCGTTGGAGATGTCAAGGGTGGCCAGGAATTCTCTAAGCAGTACGTCCGAGCCCCAGAGCAGGTCCCTTTGGATGGCGATGCTCTCCTTTGTCGCAACTACGAGGAGGCTCTTGGAATCTCCGATGTGACCGAGAATAGCAGGATCGGAACTCATGCCATACAGAGAGGCATGCAGGCGCATCAAAGCCGCCCCCGAGAAATCAAAGGCCTCGATGTGCAAGCCTGTCTCCTCCAGGAGGTCCATATACCTCTTCAGGTCCTCCCGTCGAATTGCCACCATCAGGGCTTTGTGACCCTTCGTATCGCCGTCGATGCCGGAGACAAGAGAGGGATAGTCGATGACGGCCTCGTCGAGGGGGAAAGGAAGGAGCTTTTCCGACTCGGCGAGCATGGCCTCTTCAAGAGAACCCGATTCATCAACCTGGAAACGCACGGGAAAGATGGAGAGATTCCGCGACGGGACGCTCAACACAACCCGGCGCCCCGAGAAAGACCGGCTCTTCGCGATCTCCTTCAGGGCGGACGTCAGTTGGTCGTCGTCTTCTGTGGCACCGTCGAAGTCCCGGTAATAGAGTCCGCGGATGACGATCTTCTTTCGTTCCCGTCCTATCTGGACAGCGGCCACATGTGTCTCGCCGATGTCGATGCCGATGGGATACCTTGACGTGAGGCCGGCCATCATATCGGGGTCACCATATCGCGCCGCTTATGCGCCGCACCAGAGTCGTCACACATCAATAGAGCTCCTTCACAACGTTCAAAGAAAGTTCCCGTATCCGGTTGTTTGAAGTATCACTGACGTAAATCCTTCCGCCGCCCCTGGTCCCGGAAACGGTTACAGCCGCAGGGTCATTCAATTGTGCTGTTACGGCGGGTATCGAATCACCATTGAAGCCAGGTGATGACCCGCTCCCCGCCATGGTGCTGATTGTCCCGTCGTGGACATTTACTGCCCGGATCACGTGGTTGCCCGTATCAGCGATATAGATGTTTCCTGCAGCGTCCACGGAAACCCCCTGAGGGGCGTTCAGCTTAGCTGCCGTGGCTTGGCCCCCATCGCCCCCCGCATACCCTGCCGTCCCGGTCCCTGCCACCGTGACGATAATGCCTGTGGGCGCCGTTACCTTCCTGATCCGATTATTACTCGAATCAGCAATATAGATATTGTTGGCGCTATCCACAAAGACCCCCTGAGGGGCTTTCAGCTTTGCTACAGTGGCCGGGCCCCCGTCTCCTGAATAACCTCCGGACGAACCGCTGCCCGCGACCGTATCGATACTGCCCGTGGCCGCCGTCACTTTGCGAACTCTGTTGCTTAGCGTATCGGCGATATAGATGTTTCCCGCAGCGTCCACGGAAACCCCCTGAGGGGCGTTCAGCTTAGCTGTCGTGGCCTGGCCCCCATCGCCCCCGCTCCCTGCCGTCCCGGTCCCTGCCACCGTGACGATAATGCCTGTGGACGCCGTTACCTTCCTGATCCGGTTGTTCCCAGTGTCGGCAATATAGAGATTGCCGCTGCTATCGGTGCAAACCCCCTGGGGACCGTTGAGTTTGGCCGCGGTTGCCAGCGAAAAATCCCCGGAAAAGCCCGCGGTACCCGTCCCGGCGACGGTGACGACGGTCCTGCTTACCGTATCCAGTTTCCGTATCCGGTTATTTGCCGTCTCGGCGATAAAGAGGAACAGCTTCTTCTGGGCGGTATCATAATAGGGGGTAACCCCTTCGGGGGTATTCAGTCCCTGCCCTGGTACCGTGCCGGGGAAGGTGGAAATGGTGTTCCCTGTGGTCACCTGCCTGATGCATTTGTTAAAGGCATCGGAGATAATGACCTCTCCGGTGCTCTTCACAGCTACCCCTCTAGGATAGTTAACGTTTGCGCTCGTTGCCGGCCCTCCATCACCGGCATAGGCACAGGTGCCGTTACCGGCGATCGTGCGGATCTTGTTGTCTGACGCAGATATCTTCCGGATCCGGCAATTGTATTCGTCAGCAATGTAGATGTTTCCCGATACGTCCAGGTCAATCCCATAGGGATGATTGAGTGCTGCCGCCGTTGCCGGCCCGCCATCACCCCAGTAATCTGCGGTCCCCGTTCCGGCAACCGTAGTGATGATCCCATCAGGCCCAATCATGCGAATGCTTGTACGGCCCGACTCCGCAATGTATAGGCTACCATCAGCACCGATCG
>JADGQN010000298.1 GCA_017881765.1 Syntrophobacterales bacterium
CCCCAAAATCTTGTACCGCCGAAAGTCCACGTTCAATTTTTTCTTGAGCGTTTCCTTGACGTCGATCTCGGTAAGAATGCCGAACCCTTCTTTCTTCAGTTCGTCTGTAAGCTTCGCGAGTGTCTCATCGAATGACCGTGCTACCGTTTTGGTGGAATAGTAAGCCATCCCTCTCCTCCTGGCCGAACGTTGTAACGCGGACGCTCAGAACCGCCATCCTACGCTTGACAGCAAACATGTCCCGAACCTCCTATCATTGCCAACCGTTCATCTGTTCCTGCCATGCTCAGCGATGCTCCCAGTGCCGCTCCCGCTCCCATCGTCCCCAATTCCTTTGCAACTCTGCATGCGGTATCGGGTGATATCCGGGTGGGAGTGTCCGATAGCCCGGCGGGAGCGTGATCAAGACATGAGGTACCCGGCGGGGAGAAAGGTATACCCAGGGCCCGCCGTAGGGCAGGGCCCTGTACCAGCGCCCTCCATAGGGACGATACCAGTAACCATGATAGAACAGGATATCCACGCCAATGTCGGGGACAAAGTATGCATAGGTTCCGGGGATAGGAACCACCGCAGGAGGTTCAGGGACCGCGTATGGAGGCGGTGGGCCGTATGGGACGCTTGGACCAACTCCCTCGACCCCTGGAGGAGGGGCCGCGGGTGCAGGTGGCGGACCGTATTGAACGTTCGGGCCAACCGGACCAGCGGGCGGAGGGGAATTGGCCGGTACCCACGCCTTATGAGGCGCCACCCATGTGCCGTTCACCCATTGACCGGGCACTTCCACCCATTCTCCGGGAGAAGCCTGCTGGGAACGCGTAGGGGGCGCGTACGGGGGGCTCTGTTGCTGCGCCAGCTTCTGCTGCGTCTGGCTCGGGTCACCAGCGCTGTGTGCAAGAGGGCTCACCAGCAGCGCTCCAACAGCTCCTGGTGATGTGCCTTCAGTGCCATCACCGCTTGCTTGACCGGCGAGTGCGCCCGTGGCAGCACCCTCCTGGCTAGTATACGCCTCGGAAGCGCAAGGGCATGTGAGAAAAGCGGTAAGGATAAACAGACCCAATAATCTCTTGTTCATATTACCTCTCGAATGTTCACGCCAGGCTCGAATCGGCCGGACCGCGGTAATGACCGCGGTTTCCTCCTTTGTCGCTAACGGCCGTGGCGCTGCCAGCTGGGCGGCAAGCCGAGTTTCTGGATCTGCTCCGGCGTCAGGATTTTTCTCCATGCCAGCTTCATCTCGGCCTTCCGGTCCATGAGCTTGAGCCGGAGTGCGCTCAGGTCCTTCTCTTTAGCCAGGAGCGTTGCATCGTCGACTTTCGGGTCCGTGAAGAGCTTCCGCATCTCCAGCCGCTTGATACGGATGTCGTACCTCAAGTCGTGAGTATCCGTGTAATAGCGGTTTCTCAGTTCGCGCATCTTGTCCTTCTGTTCCTGAGTGAGGTTGAGATGGGACGCGAACCTGTGGTGAAATCCCGCGTGACCGCGTGGTCCCGTGACTTGTGCAGGGCCTGCCGGGCCGGAATCAGGCGCAGCGGCAAGGACAACCGTTGCCAGACCAACGAAGAACAATGCGAGAAGCGTTACCTGCCACTTTTTCATGGTACCCTCCATAAATGAGATTTGTTTTGCCCGAGCAAACTGTTGAAGCCGCGTACTCCTTTGGACGGCACGGGCGGTGGCTTGTAGAAATAAGGGTGGGGGTTGCCACCGCCCGAATGCCGGAAGGGTCCTGCTGTGAGGACGGGCCTGCAGGCAATCGCCAAACAGGCGCATGCAGGTTACCCAGGAGGACACCGTTGTTGTATGTCGAGCATATTGCCATTTAGTCAATAGAGTCGTGGGCCATCAGGAAAAAGTTACACGGAAGTCAGCCAACTATCCTTTCTTTCGGACGTCCAGGGAAGGGGAAGTTGCGCGGGAGAGGTTCGGTGTGGCAGCTGCAGACGCACAAATGCTATAGACCTGCGGAGCCCCTTCCTAAGCACCCTGCTGGGCAACACAGGTCTCTTGAGGTAACCTCACACTGCCAAATAGATAAGATACGTGCATAGCATCGCGGCAACAACGCAGGCGGCTACAAGAATAAGAAGCTCGATTCGGTCGGGAGATATAATGTTCTTCTCTTCTTTCTGGTCGATCTTATCCCCCATTGTTGCTCTGACCCAGTTTCTCAGGCCTCTCTGTTCCTTTGCCGAGCTGATCGGTATTTCCGCGGTAATGGGTCCCATGCTGCTCCCGGACAGGCGCGTAAAATCCGGGAAAGCAATTCCGCAACCGGGCCCTAAGAATCCCGGGCTCTTGAGCAGAAACCTCCACTCAGTGAGGTCTGGTAGATCCGGGGCCCCCTTGGCGCATTCTCTGGCGTGCCTCTTCTTGCATCTTCCGATACTCCTCCATTTGTGCCTTTGTCAATATAGACTCGAATCGATGCTCGGTGCTCGCGCGCAACTGTTGCAGCTCATTTCTCAACGACGACCTGCCCTGGCGCCCCTGGCCCTGGTACCTCTCAATGATTGCATGCCGCTTTACGGATTCGTCCTCCAGTATTGGCCTGATCTGGGCTTCTTGGTCCTCGGTCAAGCCAAGGCGGCTTTTCATTTCGGCTATGGTCTGGTCAGGTGATTTGCCTTCGGGCATGCGCCTGGCATTCTGGGCATGGAGCGCTGAAAATGGCAAGGTGCTCATAAAGAGCACGCAGGCGATCGATGCGAATAAGCGGCTCCTCCAAAGCGGTTTCGACGCGGAGATTATAGAAAGAGATGCGGCCTTACTCATGCTCCCTCCTTATTATGCTGCATAAATTCTTTTTGTCTTTGAATGAGTCGCGTGATTCCGCCGAAAGGTTACAAAAAACTCTATCTGTCGGACCAGTCATGGAGCGGGAGTATCGTTCAGCTGCGTGTCTGCTCACGGCTTTACCTTCACAGGGACAGGACAAGGGTGTGGAACCGGAACTCTGCCTGGGCTTATTTGCCGATTCGCACAAGGGACTCTCCGGCGCTCGAGGCCGAGACGAACCGACGGATACGGATCATACATGAAGTGCACAATACAAAGCTTCATGGGAAAGCGGGGAGAAGGCTCATTCGTGGTAGAATCGCCGAAGGCAAAAGTATTCGCTTTCTTCAACTGCACTACAAACAATGGCAAGTGAGCAACCTCCTTGTAACCTTTTCGAGATTGCCCACGACTTCGCTAACTGAATGGCAATATGCTCCACATACAGCAATCCAGCGCCGTCCAGATCTCGCTTCCGGTCAAGTTCTGACGGTGAAGTAGCTTTCCTCTTCCGGGAGCCCTTGGGACCCGCAGCACGGAGGGCGCAACTAAGCAAGGGGTGAAAAGATGAGTGTAGTGGAACCTTACCTTCACGACATTGGGCGGTTGGCCGCGAAGCTGACCAGGGAATTCGCCCCTCTCCCTTACGAGAAGTTCGTGGAAGACACAAACAAGATCGAGTCTGCCGTCATGAGGCTTGCGGTCATGAAGGAAGGGTGGACTTGGTTATCGAGCGAGATACAGCAGGAACTCGTCCCAATCGACTGGCGCGCCGTTACCGGAACGTGGGACCGAAAAGCAGGCCGGCATGTGGGCATCGATTCGGAGCAGCTCTGGGAGACGCTCGTGCAGAGGCTCCCAGAGATGAGCAGAAGGGTGGAAGAACTGCTAAAGGGGCAGACCGAATAGGCGAAAAAAATGAGGCCGATAATAAGATGCAGCAATAACGCCGTGGTCCTCCTCGACATAAAGGCCCCGGTTGTGAAGCAGCAAGTATTCTTAACGGCCAAGGCTCAAGTGAAGGAGAAGCTGGGAGGGAGCGTATGACAAAGAAGGCGTCCATTTTGGTGTTGTTATTCCTACTATCCTCCGGCGAAATAGGGTGCGCGGAACCATTGGAACCGTGGGGTGGCCCCGGTTCCGCAAATCGTGCCCGGTCATTATTGCCGGGTTATGATGGTCGCTGCTTGAACCTTAAAGAATACTCTGACAGCTCGGTCCTGGACAAGGATACTGGTTGGCAAACCGCCATTGATACAGGGGCAGGGTTTGCGGCCGAAAAGGTCTGGCTAAGAACTCTTTTTGCATATTCAAGGTCAAGCGGGACAAAATACTGCGGTTCTTTGGATGGCTACACGCCGGTCAATTTAACAACCGAGGAGAACTTTGGCTATAGACTCCTTGACATAAACGCTTCAGGGCTCGCCTCTTTTAGCGGTATTGGCGATAGAGATAGGGATTGGGAGAGAGACGGCAATTCTTTGGCGGACTATCTTCAATTATATACTTGGTATTATTTCCCGGTTGGAGTGAACTATGTATTGACAATCGAAGCGGATGCCGCGGTTCAGCTTCTTTTCTCGATGAAGATGAAAACCGGTATGGGAGGACCTGCTGCTATAGTGAAATCAGGTCCTTCAGAGCGCACTGAAATAGTTGCGGTCGCAACTCCCTACTATCGGTACACCTGTTGGTACTGATCATGAACCGACGAGCAATACCAATATTTTTGGATCCAAGATCGGAGTCAGTGATATAATCTGAAGTACCTTCACGTGGGCGTCCGAGCACAAAGTGCAAGTGCCGGCCAATTAACCGGGATAGGGAAAGATATCGCAGCGGCTCCGCATCTTTCGACATCCTTAATTTCAGGCAGGCGTAAGTTTGGACACGAAGGGTACATGCTCGGGTAAGCCTAGATTGTGATCCCGGCTTGTCAAAACCGTCTCAAGGAGGGTTTCCACATGACGATGACACACACCGTGTCAGTTCTTCCTTCGCAGTCCGAGAAGAGCTTACTCAAGCTGGTCGTTATTCTTGCCAGCCTATTCCTCGTATCTTGCAGCCACCCTTCAGTTATAAGCAAGAACGTAACTGCCGACTCCCAAAAGAAACCCGAGACTGCCCAAAAAGCCCGGGAAGCGGAGCCACGGCCCGGAGATATCCGCGTCACTGATGGCGTTGAATATATCTACGGCAAGAACGTAAGGTATATGGTCAGCCCGGGCGAGCCGGAGTATGTTTGGGTACGCAGAGACCAGTATTTTTCCGGCCCGCTTGACTCCTCACGCTCACGGACTGGTACGCCTACCAAAGAGCAGAAAGAGCTGACGGAGCGGGTCGCACGGCTCGAGGAGGAATTGAAGATAGGCGCACCACAACCGATCTCTCCCGCTCAGCCTGCCCTTAAGCCACCCGTCAGCGAGCCTGTTTCCAAGCCACCCGCCAGCGACGAGACCGGAAGGATATGGACGAGCTACACGAAAGATGATAATCGCGTCGAGTACTTCTATGACAAAGATACGATAGCACATCCTTCCAAAGACCTTGTCCGGATGTGGAGAAAAAGGGAGTTTCCGTCCGGGGCAAGTCAAAAGGAGATTGTGACCTTCGACGAAATAGACTGCCGTGGAGCGCGGTATCACAGCCTCGAACTCCGTGTGACCTACCGGGATGGGACCATCCAGACATTTAACAAAGTTACCCCATGGGCAAGAATTTACGTAGACAGCGCTGAAGAATATCTCATGAATGAACACTGCAAGTAGTTCCGTGCATTACGCTTGAAGCCGCGACCAAGGACATGAAACGAAATCGCAACTGTCGGGATGCACCAGGTGTCTGGACGGGACAAAGACCATCCGAAGACGCAAATACTGGCGGTCAGTGATCTACCAACTGGGGCGCAAGACAACATGCCGCCTGATCCCCATTCAAACCGCCCACGTTACATTATGGAAAAATTGATGTCCACCCATCAAATATAAGCGTGCTTTCGCCCGCTTACCCCTTGCTCATAATCCTTTTACTTACGGGTAATCGGATTTGCTGGTAGAAACAGAAAAGATGTCACGAAGTGACATATTGTTCTTTTCTCCGTGTGCCCGCGTCTTCGACGTCTTACGTCAAGCTCCAACGAACTCGCGGGCCTCGGTCCCTCGAGAGTGTTTTTGCTGCGGTCATCGCCTTTCACCTCTCGCCTGGCGGTGTTTCTCAAATTTCTCTCTTAATGCGTCAAGCTTCTTCTTTTGGCCATCATCAAGCTCTTTCTTGATCTGCGAAAAGCTGTCGTCAATAATGCTCTTTATCTCAGGCTGCGTTTGGAGGAAGTGCTCGCGCAGCTTCTCTCCCGTCTGCGCAACTATCTTCTCTACCGCGATCTTT
>JADGQN010000299.1 GCA_017881765.1 Syntrophobacterales bacterium
CGCCCCCGCAAGCCAGCATCACGCCAAGAGCCTGTTTTCTGCCAAAGCGGTCCATCATCCCTCCCAGAAGGATCATACCGATGATGCCGCCGACCGGGAAAGACAGAGTGAAGCCGTAGCTCCTCACCATGGTATGTCCTGCCTTCATGAGCAATGACGGTAGCCACGTCTGGGTCCCGAAAAACGCCAGCAAGGTGAGAAAATAAACGCACCAGAGCAGTACGGTCATGACCGCGAGATTAGACCTGAAAATCTTTCCTATTCCTATCTTTGCTGAAGGCGGCAACACGAAACTCTCCGGCGTCCAATTGACCGGGGCGCTGCCCGCCGCCTTCTCGAGCCTCCTCAGCTCGCGGATCGCGCTGTCATTTCTCCCCTTTTGTATCAAAAAGCGGATTGACTCGGGCAGATAGAAATAGACCATCGGAATCAAAAGAAGGGCCAGGAACTCCACAAGAAAGAGGGAGCGCCAGGTAAAGCGTGAGAGGAGCGCCATAGCAATGACACCGCCCAGGATCGGGCCGAGGTTGAAGCCGGCAAAAGCAATCGATACCGCCTTTGCCCTCACCCTGCTTGGCGAGAACTCCGATATCAGTGCAATTGTGAGAGGCGTGGCGCCTCCCATGCCGAGGCCGGCGGCGAAGCGCAGGGCGCAGAGGGTCGAAAAATTAGGCGACCAAAACGTAAAACCGGTCCCCAGCGAAAAGATGAGGATGGAGAGGAGCAATCCTTTCTTCCGGCCCAGCACGTCCCCGAGGATACCGAAAAGGACGGCACCTATCATCATTCCTCCGAAAGTGGCGGACTGTGCAGACCCCGCCTGCAGAGGCGTCAGTCTCCATTCCCTCATAAAGTGCGGTATGAGATAGAAAATGACGGTCGAAGTGTAGCCGTCAAAAAGGAGGATCAGACTTGAGATGATAAGGGCAAGAGTGTGGAAGCGATTGAACTTCAGATCGTCGCACCACTTTGTGGCGTTTATCGTTGCGTTCCCGTTCATGGCTCCTCCATTCAAGGCCGATGTTTATCGGTCACAGCGCTACTACCTCCCGGCCCACTGCTTCTTCCTGGCCGATAGGGGACAGGGTCATGGCTTTCGAAGTCTCCGGCCGTCTCTTCTCTTGAATGCTGCAATAACAATACCTGAGGCGCTCAATAGCAAGCACGATTACCTGCCGCGCCGAGGATTCCCGCAATTCACGGTCTTTCCCGGATAAAGCTTCGCCAGGATTGAGTTTACCATATGTCTTGCATTTCAGGTGAAGAGAATATTTCACGCGCAATATTCGGTGGTTGCCGCAATATTTCGTGGCCCGGAAGGAAAGGATGCTTCTTCGGCAAGCCCACCGGTCTCTTTCGCTGCCTGCGATTCGCCGGATCTTTCTTCTGCTCACTCCCCGGGGCCTTGACGTGGTGCAATGCCGATCTCCCGGCTATCAGTCCGGAACATATGGCAAAACTGAGATTTCCCATCCCGATGGTCGCAGGGTCGCCAGAGAGCTCGGCCGCGATGATGTCGCCGGCCGCATAGAGACCCGGGATGGCCTTTCCGCCTTTCGTCAGGGCCTCCGTCTTTCCGTTGACCTTATCCTATCTATCCACTGCATTTTCCAACGTCGTGTGATTGTCGCACTCAAGCCAGCCTATCCGGCTTATATGGATACCGGTGCATCGGTATGTCCTCTGTACTGACCATCATGTTCCCCCCTTCGTCCTTTACGATAATCCACTTGAGCCAGTTCTTGTTGTCCATTTCCGGGTAGTCTTCACGATAGTGAAATCCCCTTGATTCGGTTCTTATCAAAGAGGACCTGAAGAACATCTCCGCGCAGAGCGGCATGCTCTGGGCATCAAGGCATTTCGCAAGATCATGGAAGTCCTTGGCTTTCATAGCGTCTGACTCTCTCCGAATCTTCGTGATCTCGTCCAATGCTTTCTTCATGCGCTCTTCACTTTTGATAACACCTCGGTCTGCGGGGGCTATGGCATCCTGCACTTTGTGGATAACGTCCCTCGGAGAAATCCCGTCTTTGAGGTTCATAGGCGCGTATACCTTTTCTTTCAACGCGGCAACCTGATCGTAATCCGCTTTGCCTTGTATAGAGTAAGTCTTCAATGCTCGGGCATGAATGGCCGCCGCGGGTCCTCCCTTCATGCCCATGAAGAAGGCATTGAGGAGTCCGGTTCCGTGAATTTTCGCGGGAGGCGCCGGTACAGCGCCTGCCCTGGCGCTGCCGCTGCCGCTGACGTCGCCTACGGCAAAGAGTCCGGGAACCGTCGTCCGCATCTGGTGGTCGACCTTGACGCAGGAGAGCTCACCGATGAAGCCGGGGATGACCTCGAACCTCTGAGAATCGAGGGGAGCGCTTTTCTTGAGTATGCGGGACTGCCGTTCCAGGGCCTCCGGATGAAACTTGAAGAACTTCCCGCTCTCGGCAGCAAAGGCGTCGAGGTGGGCTTCAATGGGGCCGTTGCCCGCTAGGGTCTCCCTGTACCAGGCCAGAACAGCTATGGGGTCCATGGAGGAATGTAACCCCGGCCGGTACTTCTGGCTGATGTTCTCTCCTTTTGCATAGAGATAGTCGTGGGCTGTATGCGCCCCTGCGGTAATGACCCAGCCCCGGGGATCCACACGGGAGAAATCGCACATGTTCCCGAATTCGGCATTTCTCATCTCTGCGCCCGCCCAATAAGCAGCGGCTACGCCGTTGCCCGTTCCACACCAGCGGAGGGTCATATCGTAGTTCTGGGAGCCGTTGGCAAGGATGACCGTTGCCGCCTCAAAAATATGGTAGGTCCCGTTGACGATATTGAACCCTACGGCCCCGGAGATGCGATTCTCATACTTCATGAGATCCGCAATCACCACCTTGTCGATGATTCGTACACCCAGTTCTCGGGCGTATGCTGCCATCCGGGTGCACATATCAGGGTTAATGCTGGCCGTTCCCCAAGGGAACGGCCATTTTGCGTAGTCGATAACGCCGCCCTCCCTGCGTAGGATCTCCACCCCCCAGGAGCTGATGCGCTCGGTAATGGGGCGGCTGGAAAAGGCGAACTCTCTGAGAAGGAGTTGATCATTGAGATAGAAGCCGATATTCTCCAGGCAATACCTGACGAACGCCTCGGGATCGTCCTGCTCAGTGACGAAGCTCAAGAGCCCAGCTGTTCTGGCGGATTTGCCCGCCCATCCCCGACTTGCAGTCGCTTTATCCACGACCAGGACGTCGAGTTCCGGGCTGGTCTCCTTTGCCGTGATGGCGGCGGAAAGCCCGGCAGCTCCTCCTCCAACGATCAATACATCCGTCGAATGAACTGTGCCTAAGGAATCCAAATTCGTCATGGGCCGCACCTCTCTTTCTCAGATACCGGTTCCGGTATATACTTGCTTTTCCAGTCGGGGATAATCTCGATGGCTTGCACCGGGCAAACCTTCTCGCAGACACAGCAGACCTGGCAATCTTCTGGATAAGCGCCGAAGGGAGCATCTTTATCTTCGTCCCAGCGGATGACGTCCACGAAGCACGAATCGACGCACTCGCGGCAGCCCGTGCAAGCATCGAAGTCAATTCTTATGGAATGGGCCATGGCGTTTTCCTCTCTATTCTTGAAAGAATGTTCTTTCGTATCTTGTCACGCTTCTTTGTTTCACTCGCCGCCAACCCTCTTCCCGGAGGTAAGGCCTGGGCAGATTCCTGGTCCAGTCCGATAGCGCGGGGAGTCTAAGCCCCACCGACTCAGCAAGCTTTGCAGTCTATAACCTCGATTAAAGACTTGTCTTCTCCTACCTCTTGATGTATTGCAATGCCGACCTCCCGGCTATCAGTCCGGAACATATGGCAAAACTGAGATTCCCCATCCCGATGGTCGCAGGGTCGCCGAAGAGCTCGGCCGCGATGATGTCACCGGCCGCGTAAAGTCCCGGGATGGCCTCTCCGTCTTTCGTCAGGGCCGCCGTCTTTCCGTTGACCTTTATGCCTCCTATCGATTGGTACGCCGTGCTGTAGGTCCTTAAGGAGTAGAACTTCCCGGTCTTGACAGGCCGGAGAAACCCGGGGTTTTTGGCAAACTGGTCGTCATGTCCCTTGTCACAGAACCCGTTGTACGCGTCTACGGTCTCTCTTAAGGCGCTCGAGTCGATATCCATCTGTCGCGCGAGCTCTTCCAGGCTCTCGGCGATGAAGACATGCCGGTTGCCCTGTGCCATGACCTTACGCAGGTCGCTTTCGACACCGGTCAATGTTTTTGCAGGAAAGACGAAATAGGTGAACTCGACGCCTACCTGTTCCATATGCTTCTTTGTCTCTTCGTCGAAGACGATTGAGGCGCATTTGCCTTTCTGCCTTCCTATCACGCCGCCGGAGGTAAAGTGGTCGTTTATGAGCCCTTCATCCATGAAACGCCTTCCCTGCTGATTGACCCAGAGGTAGGGCTGCTCCTGAATAACCCGGGCCTGGCTGAGCATGATCCACGGCATGTTTCCGATGATGCCGGGCCCTGGGACGTGGTTGAAGGGCTGGATGCTCATCGATCCCTTATCCGCGCCCGCTTCCCAGGCCATCTTGATACCGTCGCCGGTGAATTTCGTACCGAGACAGAGGTTGAAGAAATCACCCTCCACGCAGGTGCCGAAACGGTCGAGGGTGAAGCCGTAGCCGCTGTATTCCCTGACCATTTCCGGATCGTCGTTGAATCCCGCGGTCGCGACCACAACCGCTTTTGCGTCGATGTGGAGGAGGTTGCCTGCCTTGTCCTCGGCATAGACGCCCGCGACGCGGTTACCCACCTGGAGAATCTTCTTTCCCGGCGTGGACATGCGTACGTCCACGCCGAGTTCTTTGGCTTTGGCTATGAGCCTTTTTATCATGACCGCGCCGCCGTGACCCTTTCCCTCCGCCTTCAGAAAATAGGTGTCGCGGAAGTTGTATCCCCTTGGGAAGCCTCCGCGCTCGCTCATCTTCTCGCCCATCTCTTCGAGACTCATCGATCTCACGAGAGAATGTTCGACGCCCATCCTGGTAAGCCAATCCATCAGCTCCGGCAAGGTATCGATATACGCCCTCACCAGCTCGGCATTGCCTCTCCAGTGCGTCATCTCCATGAAGACCTTGAAAGCCTTATCCTTGTAAGCTTGTTCGTTTCTGATGCCACCCGTTGCGACAGGCGTATTCGACGCCCCGCCTGGGAACGGTCTCTTTTCGAGAAGGATGACCCTTGAGCCTCCTTCGGCCGCGGTGATCGCCGCCGCCATACCCGCCCCACCCGTTCCCAGCACCACCACGTCCGCCATCAGATGCTCCATGTTGCCCCTCTCGTCAAGGTTCCTTCCCCGTGCCCCGCCATGCCTGGGTCGGGCCCAATGTGGATGCCCGTTACCCGACGATCCTGATCGCTGAAACGGCGCAGGATTCCGCTGCTTCTACGGCTGCTTTCTCGAGCGAATCGGGAATCTCCTCGAACTTAACCCGCATTACCTCGTGAGCTTCATCCATTTCGAAGAGATCGGGTGAAGTATCGACACAGATACCGCACCTTACACAATAGTCCTCGATCATCAGTCTCATGCCGGTCCTCCATGTATCCCCTTCTTGGGCACTTCGCCGCTGTCTCCACGTCGCTCACCCAGCCAATTGTTTCACCGGTCCCCTGTTTCAAGATTCGTGCCGCCCCAAAGCGATCAACCGGCGAGCGGGCCGTTTCGTGAAGCCCGCGACATATCGCGGCCGTTACACCACGAACTGCCCCGCTGACTTTCCTAATCATACAGTCCGGAGCCGCGAAGGTCGAGAGAGATCGCCAGAATCCACTCAACGGTCGCATGAAAGAATTGTTCTCGCGCTTGCTCTCGTACTGGCTGTGATAGAAAGAAACTGCGCATCAAATCTTCAATAACAACCTACAACCGCGCATTGACAAACGTACCTCATCGCAACATCTTTTTCAAGATATCTCTGGGGCTTTCCCTCCGGCCGAACCGGAGGCAGGCCTGGTGGCGACAATTAAGCAATATCCAACATTACCAACTCTATCCATGCATGAACTTCCGCTAAGACGATATGCATGTTTCAGCCTGCTATATTCTAGCTCATGACCCAAGGACATGAGCGGAACATAACGAAGGGGGTAACAATGGCTGAAACAGACGATACCAGACAGACCAT
>JADGQN010000300.1 GCA_017881765.1 Syntrophobacterales bacterium
CTTGTCAACCTTTTATTGCTTTCTGATAGGTTTGAGATACTGACTGTGCAGATCAAGCGACGACTCGAAAAGGCCCCCGCAATCCCCACGGGAGTCACATTTCTCACATTCGTCTAAATAGATGTTCTTCCAGGACGAAATGGACTTCCTCGCAAACGGCCAAAGGTCTCGCGGGAGTGCGCAGAGTTGAGCATTGTAGATGGAGACGTTCATGCCCCTTCGCCAGAGATGGAGTACCGCTTCCCGGAGTTCCTCATTGTAATCGTGTGGATCTATCCACAGGCGGTCTATGTTCTCCCTGGCAAGACCGATGGTTTCCATTTGCATAAAGGCTATGTGAAATACGAAGGGAAAATTGCGATACAGAAATTCCGCGAGTTGAGGAAGCCTCTTGTAGTTGAGCCTGTGAATCACAACCCGGATACCAATCTTCTGATTAAACCGTGCCAGGTTGTACAGTCCCTTTATGGTCTTATGGAACCCTTTGACCCCGATTATTTTGTCATGTTCGGTATCGGTATCCGAGTGCAAAGGGATGTCGATGATTAACCCCGGATGCTGGACCAGCATTAGCTCCTTAACGTAATCAAAATCCTCAAACCTGATCCCGTTGCTCAAGAGTGCCAATTGGGTGTGGGGGAGCCTTTCCTTGCACGCCTTCACGATTCTTACCAGCCCATCCCCCAGGAGGGTAGGTTCGCCCCCCGTAATGCCCAGGACCTGGGCCTTCTGGTCGATGAGAGAGATGATCCGCAGGGTAAATGGGGTTTTGTCTTCCTCGCGGCTGACCAGAGACTGAGGACACATAATGCATGAGCCATTACAGCGTTCCGTTACCAGGAGTGTGTTGTGGTCAGAGCTGCTTTCATAAAGGATGTTAATCCTTCCATCGTTATGAACTTCGACTATATCCCCATCATGCAACCTGGAAAGCTCTTGCGGATCGCACAGCACCGCAGCAATACTCTTATCGGGTAGAAGTTCTGCGGTGAAGACGGCTGCATAACCGTGTGCGGGTTTCTCCCCGTTTGTCAAAAAGATATAGTCACCTCTTTGAGTAAATCCCTTCGGCTTGCGGGTTATTTTGCCCAGGATATATCCGTTGATCTGAGTTTGTGGCGACCCCGTCAGGTGCAGCACGATACGCCTCGTTCGTCATCGACTATCGGCCTTCTTGAGACCCACGACCACAAGACATCTTCCACTCTCTCATTCTTCTGTCGTATAAGCTGCAACAGGTAACGGATAATCATGC
Organism: Syntrophobacterales bacterium; assembly: GCA_017881765.1. Lineage (GTDB taxonomy): Bacteria > Desulfobacterota > Syntrophorhabdia > Syntrophorhabdales > WCHB1-27 > JADGQN01. The sequence goes on from JADGQN010000300.1 coordinate 1,256, forward strand.
GGTTTCTCTTGCACACATCACTCGTTGAACGGTGGCCGATAATATCACCCTGCTCGGAATAATTGCGTACCGGGTCAGCCCCGCAAAAACTCTGGAAGGCACAGGCGGAACATTGCGGAAGACATTCGAGGCACGCCGAACCGATAAGGGAACGGATAAACTCGCTGTTGAACAGCTCCTGGTAGGTATTCTTGTGGACGTTACCCATCAAGAACCGACGGTCTCCAGTAGATGCCAGCATACGGGCTTCGTCGGAGACATACACATTTCCGTCATAGTCGTAAATAACCCCGCTGATCGCCGTTCCTGCGGGTGATTGCATATCGACGAAACCAGTCGAAAACGGTGTCAGTATACGGGTGAGTAACAGGGCGGCAAAGGCTTCCACAAAGTATGTTCCACGAAGGTTTATTTGGATAATGTAATCCAGTGCCTCTAAATATCTTGCAACAAAGTCTTCAATGGAATAACCGAGCCAGCTCCCTTCCCGCTTTGCAAAACCGTAAGGGTTCAAAGCACGTATAAAAATCTCGTTGAATCCCTGAGCTATGTATTCATCCGCAACGTCCTTGAGGTTACCTAAGCTGAACCTCGATGTGGTCATCAGCGCCGACACGCCGTCGTTGCCCAAGTACTGTCTGGAGAGGGCTATCTTCTCGACTACGATGTCGTAGCTATCATCCGTATCTTGCAAAGGTCTGTTACGGTTGTGCAGATCTTTAGGGCCATCCAGAGAGGTCGAGATGTAGACGTGATGTTTCTTGAGATATTTGAGGGTGCTTTCATTGATCAGGGTCAGGTTCGTGCATATCACGAACTCCAGCCTTTTTTTGGCAAACAGGTTCTTCCACTCGGCGTACTCGATGATGTACTTTACGATCTTGAAGTTAAGGAGAGGCTCCCCTCCTTGAAATTCTATCTTGACCGCCTTCGATGGTGATTTAAAGATCGTATCGACGACTTTCTTCGCCGTCGGTTTGTCCATATCGACCTGACTGTCGTTCACGTCTTTCCGCGACACCTGACAGCACCGGCAATTCGAGTTGCACCGTAATGTCGCTACTACCATGTGAAGGGCAGTAAAGTTGTTTAAGAAAGCCTTCTTGGTACGGTACTTCGTGGCAAGCATCTCAATGACCGACTCCACGGCGGTGTCAGTGAGTATCTGCTTTGCCTTGAAATTCAAGAAGGTCTCACTATCAGGGTCCAGCCCGTAAGTAACGAGGCGCTCAAGGTCGCTCCGCGAAGCGAACATGAACTCCCCTACTTCATTGGTAATGAATACCTCGTCACCGTTGAACCTATCAAACCTAAAGGGAAGCAGGGTATAACTCATAAACCTTCCGCCAGATCACTCGACAGGAGCAAAAGCCTTTTTTACTATCTGATCCCTTATTTGTCCGCAAGCCTTTTCCACGCCGGTCCTAACCTGTTCATCTATAAGCTCGTTGCAGAAGCCGTCTACTATTTCCTCCATAGCTGCCTGAGACCCCTCTTTGCTTTTGAAGTACACGCCGATGATGGTTGGGGAAAGGGCCTCTACGTGCAGGTAACAATGCGGAGTGAATTTATGGGCTGCTCTCAGAACTGATTCATTGTCGTACATATCCTTGTTGATTGAGAGAAGAAGCCTGCCATCATCTAACTTCGTTGTCTGTTTATTCATCTTCCTTTCCTTCCCTTGTTTCTTATCGGCAACTGTCCCCACTCTCTACAGGAACGCTCTCCTCTTACGATTCCCGCAGACACCTTTTTCCGGCCCGCAACGGATGCGTACTCTTCCATCATACACCCCGGCGCTGTGTTGGGCAATAAAGTTAGTAAGTTAACTATAACTAAATGTTGAACAAGGCAGGCTGCTAGGTTAATCGCCGTCAGAGGTCCGCTTAACCTGTGGAGGGACTAAGCTCACGGAGAGACAGTCTCAGATAATTTCAATTAACGTGCATGGCGGTAGTGCCTCGCTCCAAGGCCGACGCGAATTTTGGTGCATGGCGCGAAGGCGAGGGGTCGCCGACCGGAGGCGTATCGTGCATACGTCGAGGATCGTGTGATCCCCGAAGGCGACAAAGTTAGGCGCGAAAGGCACCCGGCCCCCTTAAACGAAGGGCGGGCAAGGTCGAAATCGTTCGATTCCGATCTTGCCCGCCTGGCTTTTGAGAAATGGTAGGCGCGGAGGGTGTTGAACCCTCGACCTCTACCGCGTCGAGGTAGCGCTCTACCGTTGAGCTACGCGCCTACGAGGATGAAATCTTATAGCAGAACAACCAGGGATGTCAAGAAGAACGCTCGAAAACGACCTCGCCCTTCCGGTTCACGGTCACCTTGATACGCTCCCCAGCATGGAGCTCTCCCTTCAGCATCAGAAGCGCAAGAGGATCCTGTATCTTCTTCTGGATAAGCCGTTTAAGCGGTCGCGCGCCGTATGCCGGATCGTAGCCTTCTGTGGCCAACACTTCTTTCGCCTTGTCAGTGAACTCCAGATCAAAGAATCTCTCTCTCGTGCGCTTTGCCAGCAACGCGAGCTGCAGATCGACGATCCTCTTCAGATCTTCCATGGCAAGGGCCGTGAATATGATAAGCTCGTCTATCCTGTTTATAAACTCGGGCTTGAAACCGGCCTTCACCGCTTCCATGACCCGCTTCTTCATCTCTTCGTAATCTTTTCCCGCAAACTCGGTGATCCACTGGCTCCCCATGTTCGACGTCATGATGATCACCGTGTTCTTGAAGTCAACGGTTCTGCCCTGGCCATCCGTGAGTCTGCCGTCATCGAGCACCTGAAGCAGCACATCGAAGACTTCCGGGTGCGCCTTTTCCACCTCGTCAAGCAGGACAATCGAGTAAGGCCTTCTGCGCACGGCCTCGGTCAGCTGACCGCCCTCCTCATAGCCTACGTAGCCAGGGGGCGCGCCGATCATGCGCGCAACGGTGTGGCGCTCCTGGTACTCACTCATGTCGAGGCGCACAATAGCCTGCTCATCGTCGAAAAGAAATTCGGCCAGCGCCTTGGCCAGCTCTGTCTTCCCCACGCCGGTCGGCCCGAGAAAGAGAAAGGAGCCAAGCGGCCTGTTCGGGTCCTGAAGGCCTGCCCGGGCCCTGCGCACCGTATTGGATACTGCCTCGATGGCTTCGTTTTGTCCTACAACGCGTTGGTGAAGCCGTTCTTCCATGTGGACGAGCTTGTCCATTTCGCCTTCGAGCATTCTCGAAACCTGGATGCCCGTCCATTTCGAAACGACCCTTGCGATATCCTCTTCTCCCACCTCTTCAGTGAGCATCTTCTCGGTTTTCTGGAGCTCGGCCAGTTCTTTATTTTTCTGCTCCAGCTCCTTCTCGAGGGCAACAACCGTGCCGTATCGCAGCTCCGCTACCTTGCCAAGGTCGCCTCTACGCTCCATTTCATCGGCCTCAAGCTTTGTCTTCTCGATCCGCTCCTTAATGCTCTTTATCTCCGTGAGGAAGGATTTCTCCTGCTCCCAATGGCGCTTCTTCTCGGCCACATCCTTCCTGAGCGTCTCCACTTCCTCTTCCAACTTCTTCTTGCGCTCCAGCGCTGCTTCGTCGCGTTCTTTCTTGAGCGCCTCTATTTCGATCTGCATCTGCATAATGCGCCGATCCACCTCGTCTATCTCCGTAGGCACGCTGTCAATCTCCATCTTGAGACGCGATGCTGCCTCATCAATAAGATCGATCGCCTTGTCCGGCAAAAACCTATCCGTGATATACCGGTGGGATAAGGTCGCGGCCGCGATGATCGCAGAGTCTGTTATCCGCACCCCGTGATGTATCTCATACTTCTCTTTCAGGCCGCGCAGGATCGCTATCGTATCCTCCACGGAAGGCTCGTCCAGGTAGACCGGCTGAAACCGGCGCTCCAGTGCTTTATCCTTCTCGACATACTTCCGGTATTCGTCCAACGTGGTGGCCCCTATCGTGTGGAGCTCCCCGCGCGCAAGCTTCGGTTTCAGCATGTTCGCAGCATCGACCGCTCCCTGGGCGGCCCCCGCCCCGACGATGGTATGAAGCTCATCGATGAAAAGGATCACGGTGCCTGCAGCCTCGTCAATCTCATTGAGCACAGCCTTCAGCCTGTCCTCAAATTCGCCCCTGTATTTCGCCCCGGCAAGCATCGCGCCGAGATCAAGCGCGAGCACCCTCTTATTTTTCAATGTTTCAGGAACGTCACCGCTTATGATCCTCTGCGCCAGCCCTTCAACGACAGCAGTCTTGCCAACGCCCGGATCGCCAATGATGACCGGGTTATTCTTCGTCCTTCTCGACAGCACCTGCATCACACGCCTGATCTCCTCGTCCCGTCCGATAACCGGGTCGAGTTTCCCTTTACGCGCCTCTTCCGTGAGGTCACGAGTATACCTTTGCAGTGCTTGATACTTATCCTCCGGCGACTGGTCCGTGATTCTCTGCGATCCCCGTATATCCTTCAGCACCGTGTAAATCCGGTCCTTTGTCACGCCCTGACCCTTCAGGATGCGCGCGGCGGCACCCTGATTCAGGTCGGCGATGCCGATGAGCAGATGCTCGAGGCTCACATACTCATCCTTGAGCCTTTCAGCCTCTGAGAAGGCTATCTCTATGGCCTTGTTGAGCATCGGGCCAAGGTATGCCTGGGTGGCGCCCGTTACTTTGGGCATCTTGGTGAATTCTTTCTCCAGTTCCGCCTTGATAGCCGCCGGGCTGGCGCCAAGCTTTTCAAGCGCCGCGACAACTGTTCCCCCTCTATCACTTACAAGGGCATAAAGCAGATGCTCCGCCTCGATCTGCTGATGGCCGAGCTCTTCTGCCTTCTTTCTCGCCTCCTCGATCGCTTCCTGCCCCTTAATGGTAAGCTTGTCCAATCTCATGACCGTCTCCTTT
>JADGQN010000048.1 GCA_017881765.1 Syntrophobacterales bacterium
ATCCAGCCGCCCCTGAAGGGCTCCAACTTGTCGAGGTCCCGCACGAAATCCGTTTCCGGCGACTGACCAATTGCAAGAATAACCGTTTCGGCGCTGAAGGCTCTCGCCACATCTGCATCGTAGCAAGGACTGAACCGGCCGAACTCATCGAAGACGTTGGTGCATCTCTTGAACTCTATGCCTTTCACGCTCCCGTCGGCAGCCCTGATGATGTTCGGTCCCCAGGCTGTATGGATCTTTATCCCCTCCTGCAGCGTTTGCTCCAGCTCGGATTTACTCGCCGGCATCTCTTCCCAGCGCTCCAGGCAGACCATGTGCACATCGGTCGCGCCGAGCCGCTTTGCGGTCAATGCCACGTCTACGGCAACGTTTCCGCCACCGACAACCATCACCCGCTTGCCGAGTTGCATGGGCTTTTTCTCGTTCGAAAGCCTCAGGAAGTCGATGCCCGTCATGACGCCGCGCGCATCCTCTCCTTCGATCCCGAGCCTTCTTCCGCCCTGGGCACCACAGCCTATGTAGACAGCGTCAAACGTTTCGTAAATCTTCTTCAGAGAAATATCTTTTCCTACTCTCGTGTTGTACCGTACTTCCACGCCCGCCTTCTCAACGAGCGCGGTTTCCCGTTCGAGGACATCCTTGGGCAAACGGTAAGCCGGAATGCCCCAGTAGAGCATGCCGCCCAGCTTGCCCGATGCCTCGAATATCGTCGCTTCGAAACCTGCTTTCCGCAGATCGAGAGCGCAGGCCATGCCAGAGGGTCCGCCGCCGATGATGGCCACGCGTTTGCCCTTGTCCGCACCGGCCTCGGGCACAGGTATCTCTCTCTTTCCGACCTCATAATCCGCCACGAAACGCTTCAGGGCACAGATGGCAATTGGTTGATCGACTTTCTCGCCCCTGATACAGACATCCTCGCACGGATGATTACAGATCCGTCCGATGACGCCGGGGAAGGGAAGCCGGTCCCTGATAACGTCGAGGGCTTCCAGGTATTTGCCTTGAGCTATCAGGCCGACATAGTCGCGCGCGTTCAGGTTGACCGGGCATCTATTCACACAGGGAGAGACCTCTCTGTCTATCATGTAGGTGGATGGGATCGCCTGAGGGAAATTGATATACGCGGCACTCCTGCGTGACAGATCTTCGTTGTAGTCGGCCGGCACCTCCAGGGGACATTGAGGGGCGCAGAGTCCGCACGATGTACACTTCTCTTTTATGATCCTGCGCGGTCTTCTCTTGAGCGTGACCGTGAAATTGCCCGGTTCACCGTCCAGGGCGACCACCTCAGTCGCCATGAGAAGCTCTATGTTGGGGTTTCTTCCCGTTTCAACCAGCTTCGGGGCCATAATACACATGGAGCAGTCGTTCGTGGGGAAAGTCTTGTCAAGCTGCGCCATCTTGCCGCCGATATTGGGCTTCTCATCCGCAAGGTAGACTTTAAAACCGGCCTCGACCAGGTTGAGGGAAGCCTCCATGCCACCAATTCCACCACCAACGACGAGTACTTTGCCGACCTTATCCATGGTGCCTTTCACCTTTTCCTATATACGGGATGTCTCTCTTGGAACCCGACAATCTCAACCAAGTTTCTCTTGAGCAGATCTTTTATGTAATCAAACGTTCTGGACTGCTCTAAGGAGAGCTTCTCAGCGAGTCCCGGAACCGTATCATCTTTCTCGGAAAGCGCTTTCAGTATCTGGGCCCTGTCATAACCTGAGTGCAAAAGCGGGCCAAAGACAAGATCGAACTGCCGCTCCGTGAACGTCTCACCGTAGACGTTCTTGTCCATGAGATAGGACTTCCGGTCAAGGAGCCTTTTCAGTTTGTCCATGCCTTCGGGGTCATAGGCCTTGATGAATTCAAGTCTCTCTTCGAGTTCCATCTCAGGCCTCCTTAACCTTTGCAAGCATCTTCTCCGCGGATATCATGTGGGACCCGGCCCCGAGCATCTTCCCGTAAAGGGCAAGCTCGAATACCTCCGACAGGAAGAGCACGGGCAGCGACTCTTTTGATCTGCCGAGCGCAGGCAGAAGGTCCAGGTTCATCTGGCAGAGGGGGCAGGGCGTCACGATAGCGTCAGCACCCAGCGTGATCGCCATATCCATGATCCTGTCCGAGAGTCTTCTTGTCATCTCCTTGTTGGTGAGCGTCTTACTCGCTCCGCAGCATTCCATCTTGAACGGCCAGCGGAGCACCTCGAGCCCCGCCGCAAAAAGCAACCTGTCCATGCTCTCGGGGTTTTCTTTGTCGTCATACGGTTTTACCCGCATCATCCGCGTGAGAACACACCCATAGTACGGAACGACCTTCAGAGAGGAAAGGTCATACTTCCTGTCTTTCGCGATCACTTCCGCTCCTACATAATCGTCCAGCACTTCGATGATGTTTTTCACCTCAATAGCGGCGCTCGTCTGGAGAGGCTCGATTGCCCTGTTCATCTGGGCATGCAGTACTGCATCGGAGCGGATCATTTCATTGGTCACCTTCGCCCTGTTGTAGCAGGCCGAGCAAGGGGCGAAGAGGTCGCATTCCTCTCTCTCTGCCAGCGCGAGGTTTCTCGCCGCGAGCGCATGGCCGAGCCGCTCATCCACTGTGTGCGCTGCCGATGCGCCGCAGCAGGACCAGTCCTCGATCTCTTTGAGCGTGATGCCGTATCGCCCGAATATCTTCTGTATGGATGCCTCGTAAAACTTGCTCGATGATTTGAGGGAGCATCCCGGATAATATGCAAGCGTCGCCGCCATGTTACTCTCCTCGTGCCTTTTCAAACAGGGCCTTCATGCCCTGCCTATCCTTTATGTTGTGGGGAAGCAATCCCATCCTGCCTTTCAACATCATGCTCATCCCCATTTTCGTATCTCCGAAGAAGTCCTTCTTTTCCAGCTTGTACCTGAGAATTGTCTCCATCTCGTACAGCCTGCCGTGCTTTTTCACGCTGTCGAGAAAGTACCTGTCGAACGTCCACGTGTCCAGGTCCTTGGCCTTGCCTTCTTTGACCGCGATCTTTCTAAGCGTGTCGATCACAAGAGCGATGTCTATATCGTTTGGGCAGCGTATACTGCAGGTGGTGCATTGCAGACAGGACCAGATCATTTTTGACGTGAGTGCCTTCTCTCTCTGTCCCAGGATCACATATCTGATCAGCCGGTGAGGGGAAAAATCCATCTCCGGGAGCGCGGGGCAACCATTGGTGCAACGATAGCACTGGTAACACGCGCCGATGTTTTCCCCGGTCTTTTGCTCCATCTCCTTCAGAAAGCCAAAGCCATTCACAAGATCATTCATACCTGTTCCTCGCATGACAATAGCCCGGGGTGCCTGTACTCCCGGGCTATATTAGAATATCTATATATAAAGATATTATAGCGGGCCGCGACCTTTTTTTGAAGGGGCCTCCGGCTTACAGCTCCAGCCATGAATCTGAATAGAGCGTCTGCCCGAGCAGCACGCGCGTTGTCTTGACGTACTCCATTTCTTCTTTGGAGAGCTTGGTTGTGTCAATGGCCTCACCATCCATCACCTTATGCACGAGCGCTTCGAGTCCGGGCATCTTGTCCTGGCAGATGGCTGCCATCTCAGCATCGAAGGCATCGACTATCGCCGAGTACATGCCGTACCGTTTAATCATGATCAGGTAGGTGCGGTTCAGGATGCCCCTCAGGTGGCCGGGCGCCCCGTTCGAGATATTCGAAAGCCCGCAGGTCGATTTGCAGGTCGGCGCGATCTCCTTCAGCATCATGACGAATTCGGTGCAGCCCTGAACCTGGATCTGCTGGGTATTGATAGGCAGCACTATAGGGTCCACCCACAAATCATCCTCGGGGATACCAAATTCAGCGGCCTTGGCCAGGTGCTCGGCCGCCAGCATGCCCCGCTCATTCGCATCTCTCGGGATGCCTTCGACACCCAGGGTAAGCGCGATGTAGGAAGCATGGTACTTCTGTGCCAGGGGAACAAGGGCGTCCATCCGCTCCGGCCTTGCCGACACCGAGTTGATTAACGGCCGGCCCTTATGCGCCTTGAGCCCTGCCTCCATCGCTTCAACATTCGTCGTGTCAAGGGAGAGGGGAATATGCGGCACGACCTCCTGGACCGTCTTGACGACCCATTCCATCAGCTCGGCCCCTGCCTTTCTCGCGGGGCCCAGGTTGATATCGATCAGGTCCACGCCTGCCTTTGCCTCAGCCTCTGCCATCTCCCGTATGGGGACCGGGTTCCGCTCCTTCAATGCTTCACCAATCTTCTTTGCTATCACGTTCAGGTTTTCCCCTATCCGTAGTACCATTGGCTCCTCCTTTTAAATCCAGGGTTCGAGGGTTCAAGGTGTCTAGGGTCCGAGTTAAAACAACAGGCGAAAGCGTCCACCGATTATGACGCGCTTACCCTTGACCCCTGGAACCCTTGGCACCTTGACCCCTATTCTAAGCTTTCCACATCTTCAAAAATGCCGGTAAATGCGCTGCCTCGCGCGGGCCCACGGTGATCTCCCAGCCGGGCAGTTCTTCTTCCAGGTCTCCCAGGATACCGGCCGAATAGCCCGGAATCACGAGCTTCTTGTGTGCAACCTTATCCGCAATACCAGACTTCTTGATGAACGGTCCGACCGCATCGCCCACGAACTTTCCTGCTGCCCAGGCTGTCATTACCGAAAGCCCTTCCGTATCCATGACGCAGAGCCAGGTTGGTACCCTGCTGTTTTCGATCTCGCCGGTTACGATGAAGTAGGTGAGCGAGAAGTTGCAGGTGACGAGCACCGGCGAGTTCTGGTCAGGGTTGTTGATCGGGTAGATGCCCTGCTCTGTTGTCATCGGCCGCTGCGGGTCGGTGTAAATGTTGAGCCGCTCGAGCAAGAGCGGGAAGACATTCTCCCCCTCGAAATCGCTCAAGACAATGATGCCGGCATATTTTGCTACGAAGAGAGACGCAATCAGCGTCTCCTTCATAACGTTATCCGCCATTTCACAGGGGAAGGTGATGGTCGGGAACCCCAACGGCTTGAACTTACTCAGAAGCGCCGCCCTCCGGATGAAAATCTGATCCTGGAACGCCCCTTTCACACTGCGGGCCCCTGCATCAAGCACAAGATCCTTGAGCCCCATACCCGTGAGCTTTTCGCTTAAGGCGACCACGTCGTCCAGGTTTTCCCCTTTTACCGCCAGCGGGCAGGCGGACTCCTTCGCGAGCGCCCCGAAGGCGTCCGCATTTTCCTTAGTTGCGGCGTAGATGAGCGGTTTTTTGTCTTTAACGAGTTCAAGCGCCGCTTTCATCGTACCGGCATCCGATGACATGAGAATAATGCCATACGGAGTGGGCGCTGCTCTCTTAACAAGGTCCACAAACTTTTCTTTGTCGCCCGTATCTTTGAGGGCTAGGAGCTCGGGCCTCAGGTTCAGGCCCACACGCTCAAACTGCAGTTCCGCCAGCTTGTTGAAGCGCCTGTCCACTTCCTCGTGTGCCATGGCATCAGTAATCAGAATTGCAAGCCCCGGTTTATTGAAGAAAGTCTTCTCGTGCCTGAAGAGCACAGTTTCACCGCCAATCTTGACCGCGTACTCACCCGTGCCGATAGTGACCGGTCTGATGGGTGGGGCACTCGCTTCAGACAGCTGCGCTTTTGCCTCATCTGAGACATAGGGGCACTTCTCAAGTTCTGCCTTGCCGGCGGCCAGAGCCATGGCAAAGGCGAGGCAGGTGGGAGAACCACAATCCCCGCAGTTGGTTTTGGGAAGAAGCTTAAAGATCTGGATTCCTGTCAGTCCCATTCTCGTCTCCTTTCAGATTGGACATTACTGGGGCTCACATCGCCCCCTCCAGTGGCCGAGCCACATGGAGCCTCCCCTCTCGCGAGCCGTGCTCGCGAGAGCTCCCAACCTCGAGGAGATACATACGCACGGCTTCAGGCAGGTCTTCTGGCTCGGGGTTCGTCCTCAAGCTCTCCCTTCCCGGGGCATCCCCAGTGGTTTTCATGAGCTCTCGTCCCCCCTCACAGCGGCGGGTCCGCGATGGAATTGCACCATCTTCCCTTTTAAAGCGTTGCTGCTACCTGTTGCCTCGTTTCTAAAGAATCGATTCCATAGTCAGTGCCGGATGTCCTTTTTCGGTGATGTAGGCTATCACTTCATCTTCAGTCGTTGCGACGGTCTCATCGGCGATCATGTCGATCAACCCTGGTATGCCCAACTCCTCTCCTCTTTTGACAAGACGGTCGTGTAGCTCTTCCTTCAGCCGCTTCGGCATCCAGACCATGCGCGCGAGCCCCCCGTCACCCTTAACGAATTTTCTCTGGGTAATATTATACTTGCTGTGGCCCAAGAATCCCGGTGACTGAGCCCCGCCGCCCACCGAGCCTGCAAGGGTGGTAAACTTCATACCGCACGGGGTCATACCCGTATAGTCACGGTCAACGGTCATCAGGCCGTTAGCCATAGGGAGCACTGCCGCGATACATTCGCAGCAGCCGCAGGTGGTCATCGGGTCTACCATCAGGCTGTAGAGACTCACGTTCGTGACCTTCTGCCTCGACGCCTTGATAACAAAATCGTTACAGCCTTTGAACTGACCGTACCGCTCATCCAGCATCTCGCCCTTCTGAATAGGCTGGTTTGGCCCTTCTGGGTTGATCTCAAAGGCGGCGCGGCAGTCGAGCCAGTTATAGGCGCCACAGAGCCCTGTCCGCTCCGGGGCCACAACACAGACGTGGCTCGGTGCGAATGACTGGCAGAGCGTACATGAATAGAAGGTGTCCACCGTTTCATCCGTCATATTCTCAACCCTCGCGTCCCGGTGGTTATATGATGCCCTGGCCTGCTCCAGGACCTCGCGTACCTTGGCTTCTTCCGTATAAATCTTGACCTGGACCTTGTCGAAAATTGCGCCGAAGTCCTGGTGGTACTTGGCGTGGATGATCTTGCCTATGTGCTCCAGCTTGAATCCTTTCTCTACCGCCTGTTTGGAGACCCGGATCCAGGCTATGTCCCGCTGGCCGATGTGCATGATGCCCTGCGCCTGGTTGATCAGGTGGTGGTTCTGCCGCTCGAGGATCGGCTCGAAGTCTTCCTGGAAGTTGCGGCCGGCGACCTCAGCCAGCATGGCAAAGTGAAGCCTGGTGCCTGCCTTCACATCGCCGACGTCAGGCCCGACGACCTCTACTTTCCCGTCTTCCACCTCTTCCATCCGCTTGGTGGTCGTCCACTCGACGGCAACCGTTTTACCGCCACCCATCTCAAGGTAGATGTCCTCGCCTCTCACGCGTTCACCCTCGAACGCCGGTCCGTAGGAGACGGGTACAGGCACCTTCGCGACCTGGACCTTTAGGCCCCTCACTTCCACTGCCTTCTGCACGATGTGGTCGTGCGGGATGTTCGAGACAACGTGTTCGTAGGTACAGATGCCCGTGGGCAGCACTTCCGGGATCGGCGTGTCTGCGATCGTGGGGAAGCCCCAGTTGATGCAGCCCGCTGCATTGGCATACCACTCGTCGGTGACCTCGCCCAGTGCCATGACAAAGGCATACGTCCTGTCCTTGTTATAAATCAGGTTCCTTCTGAAGTCGCCCGGCTTGACGCCGCCAAAGGCCATGGCAACGCGGCACGCGAAGCCTATGGCGAAGACCGCCTGATAGATGTCAGGGCCGAAGGAGACAAGCCTCGTGGGCCAGCCGACCTGTACGCCGGCCTCCGCGAGCTGTTCCGAAAACCGCTTCCCGCCATTTTCGCCGCACATGAAGACATAGAGATTCTTCTCCTGCAGCTCCAGGGCGATCTTTGCCGCCGTCTGTGCATCAGGCGCTGCGCCCACGATGGCTGCAAACCCCGGGGCGGTCCCATCCACGAACTCGACGCCCCTCTTTCTGAAGATAAGGTCGCTGGCTGCACCCAGCCAGATGGTCTTGTCCGTCTGGTCCTCTCCCGTGGCGTAACAGTCGGGGTTTTCGAGGTACCGCATTGCTTCGTACAGTTCTTCCACAAAGAACGTGGCCATCCCGGCGTCCAACGTCGGGGCCAGGTACGGCAGATGTGTTTTCTCCCGCACGGGCGGCGGGATCAGTCTGCGGCACAGATTCAAAATTTGATCGAAATCCTGTAGCTTGGAGACCCCGATGCCGGTCATCGCATAGATGATCGGGAGGTAGTAGGCAGTGTTGGGGAAGCCTACCTCCTGGTCGGGCCCGTACTTTTCGAGCACCTCTTTATATTTTGCGTCCACCTTATCGAAAATCTTATGTGCGCCTCTGATGGCTGCCGATGCTATTATCTTTGACATACGCTGCCTCCTCGCTTAGTCTAGGGCCCTTCTCATAGCCATATCGTACAAAACTCTTTCTCTGGCCTTGTCGAGACCCAAGGCCTTCCTCTTCTTATCGATGTGCGCGATCATCATGCCTGCCGCCTTGATAGGGTCAGGCTCGTACGCCCACATGCCCTTGTATAGCTCTTCGTGTTCTTCGAACAAGTGCTTCGTGACTTTCTCGCTGCCCAGGGTGGGCCATGTCGTGCCAAAGACCGTGTAAACACCGGAGGCCACAAAGTACTGGCCGATGGCGAGCGCCTTCTCGCTCATCCACTCGGGCGCTGCCCCTGCCGCAGGGAGATCGCTGATGTCATCGCCCAGGCCGCCCTCTTTCACCAACGCTGTGGCGGCAATGAGGATTCTCGAGTTGTCCACACATGCACCCATATGGAGCACCGGCGGGATACCGACTGCCTCGCAGACCTCCGCCAGCCCTGAGCCCGCATAGAGCCGTGCCGCCTCGGGTGTGAGGAGCCCTGCCTTGCCGCATGCCATGGCCGCGCAGCCCGTGGTGAGCACGATCACATCGTTCTTGATCAGCTCTTTTACCATGGCGATGTGGGCCGAATCGTGGACGGTCCGCACGTTGTTGCATCCGACCACGCCGGCAACGCCCCTGATCCTGCCATTGATGATGTTGTCATTGAGTGGCTTGTAGCTTGCCCGGAAGAGCCCGCCGAGCAGATAGTTTATCGTTTCATGACTGAAGCCGACCACCGCATCCTGCGTCTCAGCAGGGATGTAAACGGCGTGGCGCCGGTTCGGGTAATTCTCTATTGCCATCCTGAGGATCTTCTTTGCGGTGTCGAGGCCGTTTTCAGGGTGGAACTCGATGTGGATTGCTCCTTCGATCTTAGCCCTGTCGGAGGTGGTCACGAGCTTGGTGTGGTAGCACTCGGACACGTCCTGGAGGCCCTGCATTTGACACTGCACGTCGACCGTCATCAACTCTACGGCGCCGGTCACCAGTGCCAATTCCTGCTGCAGGAAGTTTCCGGCGCAGGGAATGCCGTGGCGCATGAGCACTTCATTGGCTGAACAGCACATACCGGTCAGATTGATGCCCTTCGCGCCTACTTTTTCGGCAAGTGCCTTCATCTCCGGATCATGGGTCGCTGTGACAAGGAGTTCAGGCAAGAACGGCTCATGGCCGTGGACCACGATGTTCACCTGGTCTTCCTTGAAGACACCCGTGTTGAACGTCCCAAGGATGGGCACGGGCGTGCCGAACATGATGTCCTGCAGATCGGTCGAGATCATGGAGCCTCCCCAGCCGTCAGCCAGGGCCGTGCGCGTTGCCTGCAGCATGAGGTGCTTGTAGTCCTGGTCCACGCCCATGTGGGTCCTGTGCATCATCTCCACGACTTCCCGGTCGATGCCCCTCGGGACGACCCCGAGCTTTCTCCAGATCTCCTGCCTTTTCAGCGGCGCCTTCTTGATATATACGAGCTCTCCGTCTTGTTTCCCGAACTGTTCGAGCGCCTTCTTACCGACGTCGATTGCTATTTCCCTGGACTCTCTGCCCTCGGTCTCGATGCCATAGTCGAGTGCCACTTCAAGGAGCTTCACCTCGTCTTTGATGGCGAAGCCCTGGGCCTCATCCTGTGCCGTCTTCAGGAAGGTCTCTGCAACCTCTCGAGCGTGGTCCGAGTGGGAGGCGGTTCCTGCAGCGATCTTTCGTGCGAAGTTCCTCGCGACGATCGTCTCAATGGTCGCGCCGCAAACCCCGGCCCGATCCTTCTCCTCGCCCGCCTTCTTGGGCCTGGGAAGCCTGCATGGTCCCATGCCACAGATCTTACAGCAGCTTTCCTCCACGCCTATCGGGCAGGGCTTCAGCTCGTCAGCCCTGAAAAAGACCGTGCTTACGTTCTCTTTCTGGGCCTTCTCTATAAGGGTAATTGCTGCGTTGTCGATACTTCTGATTTTCTCTTTACCTTTTTCGTCTGCCATAAATCCCCCTAATTTGTCAGCTCTTTAATCATGTCCCGCACCAAGGTGATAGCATCGGGATGTCTCATGATCAGAATATCCGCACCCGCAACCAAAAGCGACATTGCCGTGACCGCTTCCATGAGGATCGACCGTTTTTTCTCGTCACCCAGCTTTGGGTTATCTTCTTTCTTGACCTTCGTCTCTTTTGTCTTCCAGACTTCGTGCGCCATATTGCATACGAGCGGGTACTGGAGTTTCACGTCTTCCTGGGTCAGAGCTGCCATGCGATCCCGCTCCATGACCGAGTACGAATATTCGAGGCCATAGCCCAAGCCGCCGGTCGTAGGGTCTATCAGCATCCGGTCGTCGGGCATGCCGAGGTTGCCGAGCAGAATGTTGAGCTGCTTTGCCAGATTGACGTCAATCGGCGTCGATGCCATAACGACCTGATTGTACCCGATGGCCATCGCCCCGATCTGCTTGTAGTTCTTCTCGACCAACGGGCCTATCGCGACGTTCTTGCCTTCGCAGAGCTCCGCAACTCTACGCAGCAGGGCTGCATCCTTCTCGTCATTCACGCATCCCCAGACGAGCAGGGGCACGGTGATCGCGTCCGCAACGCTCTTAACCGTGGCCACCACCTGTTCCACGTCCCGGTTCATGCCGTTGGGGTCGGCGCTCTTCAGGAGGAGTGCGATCAGTTCCGCACCGTAGGTGTCCTGCGATTTTTTCGCCCAGGCCACCGGGTCGTTGATAACATCTTTATACGGCTCAATAGCCCACTCCTGCCACTCTTCAGGCGGGTAGTCCCATACCTCAAAGGCTACTCTCGGAGGATTCGGCATTGCACCCTCGAAGAGGTGGAAGGGATAGCAGCTTTCTCCCCCTACCTTGATTGCGTGTGATCCTGAGCCGATTGAGACTTCCTTTATCTTGCCAGTGTAGTTGATCTTGGGAATCTGAAAAGCCATTGAAATACCCCCTTTCTACGCCTCTTGTTTTCTCTTTTCACTACCGAACCAGTCCTTGCTGTACCAGTAACGGAGCGCCGTCTTCAGATAGTTGAGCCGATCCTCCGGCGATCCCAGCTTCGCCTCCCAGTCATTCTTTGCGTCTGGCTTGCCTTCCTCGTACGTCGGCCCGAGCACCTTAACCTTCTTGCCGTCAAATGATTCCTTTTCTTCATACACGTACTCGCCCATGCTCCCTCCTTATGGAATCAAAGCTACTCTTGGTTGAAGTAATGTAAATGTAATGCTTTTTGAAACGCGAAACCCACCCTGTATCTCCTCAATGCCGCGCTCACGCGATGTTAGCCACTACCTTTGCCGCTTTCAGCGTATTGAGCATCAGCATCGTAATCGTCATGGGGCCAACCCCACCCGGTACCGGGGTTATGGCAGCAGCCTTCTCTTTGACGCCCTCGAAATCGACATCGCCTACGAGCTTTGCCTTACCTTCCGGGGTCATGCCTATCCGGTTGACGCCGACATCGATGATGACAACACCCTCCTTGACCATGTCGGCCGTAATAGCCTTGGGACGACCCGCCGCCACGATCAGAATGTCAGCCCTCTTAGTGTGAAATGCCATATCTTTCGTCGCTGTGTGGCAGACTGTTACTGTGGAGTTTGCACCCTTTGCCTTCTGAAGCATCATGTTGGCGATCGGTTTTCCGACGATGTTGCTCCTCCCTACGACGACCACTTCCGCACCGTCCGTCTTGATTCCACTCCGGACCAGCAGTTGCTGTATCCCGTACGGAGTGCAAGGATAGAAGTTTGCCTCGCCGATAACCAGCTTACCCACGTTCACCGGATGGAACGCATCAACGTCTTTGTTGGGATCTATCGCATAGAGCACCTTGGTCTCGTTGATGTGTTTCGGCAAAGGCAACTGGACCAGGATGCCGTGAATCTTCGGGTCCTTGTTATACTTGTCGATCAAGGCAAGGAGTGCCTCTTCCGCCAGATTCTCCGGCTGGTCGTCCTGGATGGAGAAGAATCCCAGCTCTTTTGCGGTCTTACCCTTTGCCGTGACGTAGCTTACCGATGCCGCGTTCTGGCCGACCAGAATCGTAACGAGCCCGGGGACAACACCCGATTTCTCCTTGAGAACAGCCGTTTCCTGCTTTATTTCCTCCCTTATCTCTGCTGCTACCTGCGTTCCGCTTATGATCTTTGCTGCCATGGTCTTTACTCCTTTCCCCATAAAGTTTTCTCGAACAAACTGTATGCATCCTGCAAGGCTACTGACTTCTTGTCCAGGGAGAAGACCGTGTAGCCCCTTATATCTCCCTCAACGATTGTATCGTCGTAACGGATGACACCGGCCACATCTATTCCCTTCTCGTCTGCCAGCTGGGCCAATCCGAACCTTTCCTTATCCTGAAACCGGTTGATGACAGCGTGCGTACGAGCGATGTTCAGATTGAGTTCACTCACCAGCTCCAGGATCCTTTTGGCAGTCAAAAGGCCTCGGGCCGAAGCATCGGAAATCACATAAAGATGGTCCACGTCAGTGGTCACGAGCCTGCTCATGTGCTCCATTCCGGCCTCATTGTCGACCACGACGTACGCGTAGTTATCTTTCAGAAGGTCTATATGTTTTTTTGCGAGGCTGTTTGCAGCGCAATAGCAGCCCGTGCCCTCCGGCCTTCCCATCACCAGGAGGTCAAATCCCTTATTCTCTATGATCGCCTCATGTATCTTCATCTCCATCCAGGTATCTTTGTCCATCCCCGCCGGGACCTCTTTCTTCAGCAGTTCCCTCGCATCACCAATGGTGATATGGACCTCCGTCCCCAGGATCTCGTTAAGGTTGGAGTTGGGGTCAGCATCAACGGCAAGTATTGGGGCTTCCTTAGCCTCCTGAACAAGGTACCTGACGAGCATGCCGCTTATCGTGGTCTTGCCCACGCCTCCCTTTCCGGCGAACGCGCACACTTTAGGCATCAGCCACAATCTCCTTTCCTGCCCGTAGTAGCTGATCTATCACGGCGGGAAACGCTTTCTGGTCAGTGTGGGGCAGGAACATTGCCGCAATAAACTCGTCCATGAACCTGGCGCTGTTCGAAAGCTCGATATTCGTCATGGTTCGCGCTATCCTCTCCGTTTCTCTCAAGAGTTCTTGCGAAAAGGAAAGGAGCCTGGCCCCCAGAAGTGAACCGTTCCCCACAAAGATAAATTTTTCAGATGGTCCGTCAGGCAAGAGACCTATCATCTGGGCTTTTTCTACCTCGATGTAGTGGCCGAACCCACCTGCGATCATAATCGTGTTCACGTCGGCGAAAGAGAGTCCGACGCTGTCGAGCAGCACCTTGCAGCCCGCGTAAATGGCGGCCTTGGCCCGGATGAGGTTGTCGAGATCGACCTCGGTCAGGACGATATCCCGGCCGATCTGCGTATCAGCAGCATAGGCCAGAACATACTCAAAACCGCTTTCTCCCTCCCGCACCCTCTTGGTTGGCAGTTCCCTGTTGAATTTTCCGTTCTGGCCTATTAAACCCGCCTCAAGGAGCTCAGCGACGATATCGATGAGGCCGGAACCGCAGATACCGGCAGGCTTCGCTCTCCCGATGGTAAGGATCATGGGCTCGAACGTGGTAGGGTTGATACGTACTTGTTCTATTGCTCCCCTGCCGGCGCGCATGCCGAACTTTATGCCTCCGCCTTCGAAAGCAGGGCCAGCGGAACATGAGGCACAGGTGAGCCAATCTTTATTGCCCACCACGAGCTCGCCATTGGTTCCTATGTCCATAAAGAGCGTGATGTCAGACCTCTGAAAAACTCCGGATCCAAGCACCCCCGCCACAATGTCACCACCCACGTAGGAGGCAACGCACGGAAATATGTAAATGTGCACGTGGTCCCGCAGATTCAGGCCAAGATTGATAGCCCTGACCGGGGGGATAAAATTGGCAGTCGGCGTATAGGGCGAAAGCATGATGTAGCGCGGTTCCAGACCAAGCACGAGGTGGGTCATGGTCGTATTTCCGGCAAAAACGAGGTGGGATACGTGATCGACGCTTACCCCGCTCATATCGAGCAGCTCTTTGATGAGTCCGTTGATCGTGCTGATGACTACTTCTTGAATCCGCTTCAAACCGCCCGGCTTCTGGGCGTACAAGATCCTTGTGATAACGTCTTCGCCGTAACTGATCTGCGCATTGTAATCAGAGGCTTCTCCCAGGGTACAGACCTGGGCCCCGCTGTTGGAGTCTTCAATCCGCCGGTAAACATTACAGTTAGCCAGATCAAGAAGCTGCCCGCAAACCGTGGTCGTCCCGATGTCTATAACTATGGAATAATTCTTGTCCTCCGCATTGCCTGGCTCCACGTTAATAAGCTTGAGCCCCCTGCGTGTCGCAACAAGAGTGAGCGTCACCTTCCAGTCTGCTTCCCGCAGGACTCTGGCCAGCTTTGTCAGCACTCTAAAATCGACGGAAACGTCGTCAATTTCGTGCTTTTTCCTCAGCTCCCTCACCAGGCGGCCGAGATCGTTAATGTTATCCTCGGCCGACGGTGGCTCCAGCTCCACATATTTCTTGAAGACTGCCGGATCGACTTCCCAGCCCTCTACAAGTTGGTCCAGGTCTGTCGCGGAGAGCACGTGGGAGGCTTCCCTTTTCCGCTTAAGCGCAGCACGATCGACCTGTGACTCAAAGGGTATCTCGATGACCAAATCCTCGAGTGCGCTGGTCATGCAGGCAAGTCTTGTCCCACCTTCATACTCCCACTGTGGAATCTTTGGATGAGGAGCGGAACGGACAGTTCCCTCCAACACTTTTATCCGGCACTTGCCGCAGGCGCCGTTTCCGCCACAGCTCGCATTGACATGGATCCCGGATTTCATGGCGAGTTCGAGGAGGCTTTCCCCTTCTTCGGCCAAGAAGACCCTGTCACTCGGAAGAAATTTAACCCTATACGGGCCAGCCATTACGCACCAAGCCTGCTCGAAAAAGTCTTGAGGATAACGCTGCTAAAGCAGATATTTCGCGGCCGCCAAGCCGTGTGCCGGCCGGAAGGCCAGGTAAGTCTCCCCTTTGTTCCTGTTGCGTTCACTATTCTAAACTATCCTATAACATACATACTTTTCACAATGCTGTCAAGCCCCACAAGTACCCCTAAGTTCCTGATACTGTTACCAGTTGACAGAAGTCAGTACAAAGAAGTATGATACTTGAGTAAGTTCACCCTAGTGAATAAATGTACAACGCTCCCGCACTCAAAAAGGCCCTGGAAATTATCAAACTGATCGTAAGAGAGAATAAGCCCCTCGGCGTCACCGAGATTGCACGCCTGCTTGCCTTGAGCAAGAGCACCACCTTCGGCATACTTAAATCCCTCGAGGAAGAGGGGTTCGTGGTCAAACTCGAGCCGACCAAGAAGTATATGGCCGGGAGTGAACTGTTCGAGCTCTCAAAAAGGGTCTTGAGAGCTACCGATCTAACGAGCATCGCACGGCCATTCCTCGAGAAACTGGTCGAGCAGGTAGATGAGACGGTCTTTCTTGGTGTCAGAGAAGATGAGATCGTAAAGGTGCTCGATGTTGTGGAGCCACGAACGGAACTGAAGATCTCCTCTCCCGTGGGCGCACGTTTTGCTCTCACTGCGGGGGTCATCGGAAAGATATTTCTCGCCCCGCTCGAGAACGACGAAATCCTCACTTTTTTGGCCAGGCACAAGCTGCCGCAATACACAGAAAACAGCATTACAGACCCTGCAAAATTCCTGGAAGAAATCGAAAAGACAAGGCTATCGGGGTACGCCGTCGATCTAGAGGAATACCTGACAGGCATGAGGGCGGTAGCAACACTCATATACTCCGGACGCTTACCTGTCGGCGCTATTTGGGTCGTAGGTTTCACAAGCTCCCTGAACGATGGCAAATTGCCTCACATCATCGAACACTTGAAGCAAACAGCTGAGGAGATAACTTTGCGGCTCTCCCCATTCTACACTGAAAAGATGGACAGTAGGGCGTAGGGTCGGACCCCCTTGGCCGTCCGCGGGGGCGCCAGAGACGCTCCTTCCCACACCCTACGATATACTGCTCGCACACGCTTTATTAGAACAATCCTGTTACCTTACCCGTCTTTACATCCACATCGACTCTTCTGTACGCTGGGTCGGAGCTCGTACCGGGCATGAGGCTGATCGCGCCGGTTACCGGGCAAAGGAACTTGGCGCCGGAGAATATCAACACATCTCTCACCGGCAGCACCCATCCCTTGGGCACGCCTTTCACGTTCGGATCGTGGGTGAGGGAGAGGTGCGTCTTCACCATCATGGTGTAATAGTCTTTCTTTTCGGGGTCGGCCTCAAAGGCCTTTGCTTTCGCCTCTGCTTCGGGAGCCCATGAGACGCCATCCGCGCCGTAGACGTTCTTTGCTACCGCCTCCACCCTTTGACGGAGCGGCATCTCCAGAGGATAGAGAAATTTGAAATCCGATTTTTCCTCGCAGGCATCAATCACCGCGTCCGCGAGCTCCAGCGCCCCGTCGCCCCCGTTGAGCCAGTGGGTGGATACGGCCACGCGTGCCCCCTCAGCCTCGGCGAGCCTGCGCAGCAAGGCTATCTCGTCCTTGGTGTCGGTATGGAAATTGTTGATGCAGACAACCGGCTTCATCCCTGACTGCTTTATGGTTTTGATATGATGGACCATATTGGCTGCGCCTTTTTCAAGCAGACCCAGGTTTTCCTTCTTGTATTCCTCCGGGAGCGGTAACCCCGGTGCCACCCTCGGGCCACCACCGTGCATCTTGAGCGCCCGGATTGTTGTGGTGAGAACCGATACGTTCGGCTTGAGCCCGCTGATCCTGGATTTGACGTTCCAGAACTTCTCGAAACCGATGTCAGCGGCAAATCCGCTCTCAGTGACATTGTAGTCAAAAAGCTTCAAGGCAACCCGGTCGGCTATGATCGAAGACTGACCGACAGCGATGTTCGCAAATGGTCCTGCATGGACAAAGACCGGCTGCCCCTCGACGGTCTGCAACAGGACCGGGTTGATGCTCTCCCTCATCCAGGCTGTCATTGCGCCTGCGCATTCAAGATCTTCGCAGGTTACAGGCTTACCCGACCTGTCATAGGCGACGGTGATCTTGCCAAGACGCTCTCGGAGGTCCTTGAGGTCCCTCACTATGGCAAGGATAGCCATCACCTCGGAGCTGACCGCAATATCAAAACGGGACTGCATCAGATATCCGTCCATCTTGCCGCCCAGGCCGATGACCATGTTACGGAGAGATTGGGCGCAGAAGTCCATGATCCACCCCATCTGAACGTTCTTGGGGTCAACGTCGAGGCGCTTCAGCTTTCTCTTTGCCAGCTCGGCGTCCGAATAGTTTCTCTCATGCTGCATGCGTGCCGT
>JADGQN010000301.1 GCA_017881765.1 Syntrophobacterales bacterium
AGTGATGTATCGTTATAGCAAAGAGGAGAAGAGAATGAAAAGAATCGGATTACTCGCTCTATTACTTTTGGTCGTGCTGAGTGGTTGCACAACGAGGTCGATCTCCAATTCTGGGTACAACCAAGGATATTACGGTCGCGGAGGTGACAACCCGCTGTACAAAGGGGAGTTGAGCGAATTCGATGTCCTCGGTATTGATGCGGGGAAAGAAGTCTCGGAAGAAGATATTGCCTCTGCCATAATCGGAAAGAAGGAAAGACTCAGCTTACGTAAAGGCGACTCTCTCCTGGTAATTCAGTCAGGAGCCATGATCCCCGATCAGGACATGACGGAGAGCTTGGAGAGGTACTTTTCTGTAAACGTTTTTACCGGCGTACCGGAGCAGGATAAAAAGACGAATACCACTTACGCTAAGGCCCTTCGCCTTGCTGCAGCCAGGGCCGGTATCGAGAAGGTTATCGTATATTGGGGCCTATTGGAATCGGGCACAGCAAACCTTGCCACAAGAACGGTGTCATGGGTGCCGATAGTCGGATGGGCAGTTCCCGATAAATCCCAGGAAATACGTATCCGTCTCAAGGTTGCGCTAATCGACGTAAAGACCGGGCAGTGGGAAATGTTCGCGCCTAAGGCCTTTGAGGACAAGGCATACAGTGCCATACTCAATCGGGAAAGCTCTGATCAACAGCAGGTCGCGCTACTGAAAACCAAGGCATATCAGGCTGCCGTTGAAAGTACATTAGCGCGGTATGTGAGGTAAGCCATTACTATGGAGTTTCAGGGGCGTAGTTGCTTGCGTTGCATAACCTGTGGGGAAAGGTAACTGCCCGTAGCAGGCCTCTGAACCCACGGACGCTCTCCTGTGTTGGGCACTACCCGCGACCCGCCGAATCCTTCACCCGCGGGTGGCAGGAAGGGGAACGGGGCGAAGGGCAACAAAGTTAGGCGCAAAAGGCGCCTCGGCTGCCGTTGAACGGAATGATCTGGCCTGCTCGCTGTCTCAGTCTGGAAATGTATCGGCTCCTCGTGTCAATACGTTTTGTCTTGAGATATTTAAGGTAACAGTTTATAATACTCAACATGAAATACATGCACCGTTTGATTGAGGCTGAGTTGATGAAGGCTTCAAAAGCCTTCTCTGCCGTTATCCTTACCGGTCCTCGGAGGGCTGGTAAGACCACTACACTCAGGAAGCTTTTCCCGCAAGCCGGTTACTACCTGCTTGAAGACCCTGATGTTATAGCTCGTCTCCGGGCTGACCCACGGACGTTTATGGAGGAAGTAGATCCGCCCGTTATCCTTGACGAAATTCAGAACGTACCTGAGCTGCTCGGGTACGTGCGATCCCGGATTGATCGTTTTCCACATAAGAAGGGGGGATGGTTTCTCACGGGTTCTCAGGAAGCCCCCCTCATGCGGGGCGTGACCGAATCCCTGGCTGGTCGGGCTGCGCTATTTCAACTCTTGCCCCTTTCCCAGCAAGAGAGTCCGAAGGTCTCCCTGCTTAACGGCGGTTTTCCGGAAGTGCTTACCCGTCCTTCAACACGCTCCACCTGGTTCCGCTCCTATGTGCAGACGTATCTCGAAAGGGATGTCCGAGCGGTCAGTTCGATCCGGGATCTGGCCACCTTTCGCCGGTTCCTCTCTCTTGTAGTGAGCCGGTGTGGACAGATTTTGAATCGTACGGACCTGGCTGCCCCTCTTGGTGTTTCCGTGCCAACGATCTCTGAATGGTTGAGCATTCTCGAGATAACTGGCCAAATCATTCTGGTCCCTCCTTTTTTCGAGAACTTCGGAAAGCGGCTCATTAAGTCACCAAAGCTCTATTTCGTCGATGCAGGCCTGGCCTGCCATCTGCTCGGAATCGAATCGGAGAGGATGCTGAACCAGTCGCCATTTCTTGGGCCTATCTTCGAGGGTTTCGTAGCCTCAGAGATTATCAAGCAGCAGACTGCCCTGGGTCGACCACGGGCACTCTATTACTTTCGCGATCAACAGGGTCTGGAGGTCGACTTCATTCTTCCTCTGCGCGAGCGTCAGCTAGTATTTATCGAAGCGAAAGCGTCCAGGACCGTGTTTCCGGAGATGGGTGCGGCCTTGGATCGTCTCGCCACAGCGAGTTCTCGCTACGACGTATCCAAGGTAGTGGTCCATCGGGCAGGAGGGGGAGGCTCACAGACTTCCGCCCTGCGTCGCGGCGTGCGGGCTCTGCCCGTTGATCGCCTATCAGCCCTGTTGCGTGGTGGCAAGTAGGCGGACGGCGGGCCTACCAGCGCTTGCTTCGGAAGGCTCATCTAGGCCGAAGTGGATTTTGATGGATAACGAGGCGATCCGAGGTCTGGGCTACGCAGGCGTACCTGGCGGTACGTCGAAGTAGAACAGGCTGAAGGGCAACAAAGTTAGGCGCAAAAGACGCCTCGGCCTGCGAGGAACGGGTTAGATAAAGGGGACACATGCCCACCTTCGCTTTTCTGATCAGAACCGGAGCTTTCTTCGGAATATTCTTCGGCCTTCTCATTGCCGAGTGGCTTGCACCCCGCACGGCCGCTGCCCAAAAGAAGTCTTTCAGGGTGCTGTTTCATCTGGGCATAAGCATCGCCAACAGCGTAATCCTTTACCTGGTGATGACCTGGCCTACTGTCAGCGCCATCGTTTATACAGAGCGTCACGGCGTGGGCGCGGCGCATTTGCTGGGACTCGGCGGGTGGGCGGAGATCGCGGCGACGATCATCCTCTTTGATATATGGGATTACTGGATGCACCGCGCGTTCCATAAGGTGCCCTTCATGTGGCGCTTTCACAGGGCACACCACAGCGATATGGAACTTGACGTAACGACCGCGGCAAGGTTTCACATCGGAGAGCTTGTACTCTCCGGTTGTTCGAAGTGCTTAATGATTCTCGTGTGGGGTCCTTCACTCTGGGGGTTGGTGACTTTCGACCTTCTGCTGAATGCGGCTTCGTTGTTTCATCACAGCAACGTCAATATACCAATGGCGCTCCAGGACAAGATTGAGCGGCTAATCGTCACCCCGAGGATGCACCGCTGCCATCACTCACTCCATCGTGACTGCTTCAACACCAATTTCGCCACTATCCTGAGTTTGTGGGACCGACTTTTCGGCAGTTATCGCTGGTCGAGGGTCAAGTCAGAGCTCGAACTGGTCGGCCTCTCCAGTCCGAGAGGTGCTGCTACGATGAAGATTAAGCCGTTTCTCCTGACGCCACTGTAAGACTATATACCGGCTTGCATTCAAAAATAGAGCGAGGCGACCAGGAGGATAGCGACGTTGCGCAGCGCAACCATACGCTTGATGATAAATTGAGATAATACCGATTTGGATTCAGATGGAGACCGAGGCGGCAGCGAGGAGCCCCACCCGCAAGCGGGTACCCGGGCGTACTAAAAGTACGTCAAGGAGAGCGACGCAGCGACAACGAAGGTATACGCTGAAGGCAAATCGGTATTTATTTGATCTCCTTTATTTCAACTCCCTCATAGGTATATCGCGCTTCACCGTTGACCTTGTGGATTTTGGTATCGGTTACTTCGAGCTTGTCCCCATCGGGGACCATCCAGAAGTCTATATCGAGGAGATCCTTGCCGTCGATGGATTTAAAGTCGCTACAGGCAAAGTAGATTGTCTGACCATCTTTCTGAAACGTGCGGACAGGGTCGTGGACTTTCACGAACTTCAACTGCCAGTTCTTGTTGAGTTTGTCATCACGGACCATAAAGACGCCGCCATGGGCTTTCGACATAGCGGCGGCGTGGTCTTTGATCGACTTCTTCACAACATCGGCGGTGATCGCCTTTCCTTTCTGCTCGACCTTCGCGCCCGGATGTTCATGCGAGCCGGACATCCCGCCCCCCGGGTGCTCCGCAGCGTAGAGCGGTTGAAATAGAAGAATCAGTAAAGCTAATCCCAACGCTGTACTGATGACTGATTTTTTCATGGCATCTCCTTCTCACCAATCTGTTTGATTAAACAATAAGAACGCGAGTGGCCCCTGTCAAGAAGCTGCTAAAAGACCCTCTTCAACAGTTCACTCGCTATGACCGCTTTTTCGACCTCTTTGGAGCCCTCATAAATCTCGACGATCTTTGCGTCGCGGTAAAATCTTTGGATGTCATACTCGGCAATATATCCATAACCTCCGTGTAGCTGCAGTGCTTCGTTGGTCACATAGACGGCTGTCTCCCCGGCGTACCATTTGGCCATCGAGATCAGAGCAGGGTCCGGCTTACCGTTGTCGAGGAGATAAGCTGCTCTCCAGTAAAGGCTTCGCGCTGCTTCAATCCTGGTGGCCATCTCGGCGATCTTGAACTGTACGCCCTGAAGCTTCGCGAGCGTCCCTCCGAATGCCTTTCTCTGCTTTACGTGGAATATGGCCTTTTCCAGGGCCCCCTGGGCGACGCCTACACCCTGAGCCGCCACATGGTTCCGCGTCTTGTTGAAGAAGTCCATGAGCTGATAGAACCCACGCCCTTCCTTGCCGATGAGATTCCCTGCAGGCACTTCCACATTGCTTAAACTGACTTCTGCCGTGTTCGCGGCCCTGATCCCCATTTTGCCGTGTATTTTCGTGGCCTCATATCCCGGCGTGGAAGTCTCAATTACGATAATGCTGAACCTCTTGTGAACGTCCCGCTCTTCCGGATGGGTGAGGGCATAGATGAGCATGAAGTGTGCCGTACAGCCATTCGAGATAAACATCTTCGACCCGTTGATTACGTACTTATCCCCCTTCTTTTCCGCTCTGGTCTTAATCATGGTCACATCACTGCCAGCATCAGGCTCGGTGATGGCGAAGCCAATAATTGCCTCACCCGCGGGAATAGGTGGTAAATATCTTTTCTTTTGTTCTTCAGTTCCAAAGGCCTGGATCATCTCCGAGCCGAAACTGAGGGCGCAGAGGCTCTGACCACAGCCGGGATCAACACGCCAGAACTGCTCGGTTATAAGGCTATGTTCGAGGAATCCCAGACCTGCCCCGCCATACTCCTCCTCTATAAAACTACCTATAAAGCCATTCGCGGCTGCACGTTTCCATATGGCCGGATCAAACTCTTCCTTCTCATCAAATTCCTTCGCACGGTCGGTGAATTCTTTTTCCGCAAACTCCCGGGCAGCTTTTACAATATCCTTCTGTTCCGATGTGAGTTCCATTAAGACCTTCCCCCCAACAGCTTCTTTCCGATCAGCACCTTCTCCACCTCTTTTGTGCCTTCAAAGATCTCCAGCACCTTTGCGTCCCTCCAGTAGTGCTCCACATCATACTCTTTCAGGATGCCGTATCCTCCGTGAAGCTGGATCGCCTCGTCGGCCACCTTCACCGCGATCTCGCACGTATACCACTTGGCCATGGCGATCAGGGCAGGGTCCACCTCGCCCTTGTCCACCTTTATGGCCGCGCGGTAGAGAAGACTCCTTCCTGCTTCAACGAGGGTGGCCATTTCCGCGATCTTTGCCTGAACGAGCGCTAGGTTGGCCAGAGGACCACCAAACGCCTTCCTCTTCCGTACATGGCCTATCGCTTTCTCGAGCGCGCCTTGAGCCGTTCCGATGGCGAGACCACCCCCTCCATCGAGACGGGCCCGGTTAAAAAAGTCCATGAGCTGGTAAAACCCTTTGCCCTCCACGCCCACGAGATTTTCCTTGGGGACCCGTACGTCCTTAAACGCAACCTCGCAGGTATCGGAACACCTGATCGAAAGCTTGCCGTGCAGCCTGTTGGCTTCATAGCCGGGTCGATCCGTCTCCACGATGATGGTGCTCAGGCGCTCATGTTTCTTCGGGTTCTTCGGGTCCGTGACACAGAGCACCAGGAGAAAATCTCCTACGCTGCCGTTGGTGATGAACATCTTGTTTCCCGAGATCACGTAGTCGTCTCCGTCCCTGACGGCCGTCGTTGTAATAGCTGCCACGTCGCTTCCCGCGTCGGGTTCGGTGGATGCCATGCCTGCCCGCCACTTTCCCTCGCACACGGGGCGCAGATACTTCTGTTTCTGTGCCTCCGTTCCAAAAAGCTTGATCAGCTGGGTGCCGAAGTAGGACGCTACCATGCACTGGGCGATGCCCGTGTCCATGCGGGCGAATTCTTCTATGATCAG
>JADGQN010000302.1 GCA_017881765.1 Syntrophobacterales bacterium
GGAAACCGAAAAGCATGAACGATTCTCCAACCTCAGAGTAGAGCAAGCCATCGGGCTTGGGGTCCAAGAGCTGGTCACTGCCTGCCCCTATTGCATCACCGCTCTTGAGGATAGCAGGTTAGTCATGAACCACGCGGACGACATACAGGTTAAGGACATCACGGAGATACTACAGGAAGTGATCTAGGGGACAAAGAATCGAAATATGCAAGAAGCGATTGACATAGCGGATCTGAAAGGTGTCGAACCGAACGTGGTCTGCGATCGCTTTTCGGACGGGGGATGGGTCAAGACCTCGGTTCACGTGCCTAGCGAGGCGCAGATCACCATCTATGTAAATCTCCGGGAACTGGTCACCATCCTGTGCACTCCAGCGAAAGTGAATTTCCTTGTCCTCGGATTCCTGTACGCGGAGGGAATCATATCAGGCATCGGCGACGTGCTGAGCATGCGGGTGTGTGACGAAGAATCGGAAGTCGATGTGAGGCTGACCAACCCCGAGTATGAATTGCCGGTACTGAAACGGACACTTACCTCCGGCTGTGGTGGCGGTGCAACTTTTAAAACTCAGGGGCAGAAGGTTGATTCGGATCTTGTTGTTACACCAACGGAAGTGCTGTCTTTGATGAAGCAGCTTCTGGAGCAGATGGCGCTGTATCGGCTTAGTGGCGGTGTGCACGCCTCAGCTTTGTCCGATGCCAAGAACTTGATAGTAGTGGCTGAGGATATCGGACGACACAACACCTTCTACAAGATCCAGGGCGAATGTCTGTTGAGGGGTCTGGCAACCAGAGATCGACTGCTGCTGAGCACCGGTCGCGTTTCGTCCGAGATGTTGCTTAGGGCGGCAGGGATGCAGATCCCGATTGTTGTTTCGCGAACCTCGCCGACGGGACGGGGCATTTCGCTTGCCCGTGATCTGGGCATTGCCCTGGTTGGCTATGCGCGTGGGAACCGCCTGTTGGTCTATTCCCACCCGGAGCGACTTGGCTGCTCGACAAATTGAGGATGGTTAACCCGGGCTGAACCCGGATAGTATATGGGCACATATAACCTGATGAGGTGATAGAAAGTGGAAAACGTAATATCGTTAAGAGAAGATGTTCAGCAGCTTTGTAAAAGTTTCGGGGAGAGTAATTTCGGAGACGTAATGGTTGTCGGCGCGGGGATCAGCGGTATCCAAGCCTCTCTTGATCTTGCCACCGCCGGTTTTAAGGTCTACCTGGTAGAAAAAGGGCCGAGCATCGGGGGCCACATGGCCCAGCTCGACAAGACCTTTCCGACCAATGACTGCTCCATGTGAATACTCGCACCCAAGCTGGTCGAGGTCGGCCGGCATCCGAATATAGAAGTTCTCACCTATACTGAAGTTAACAGTGTAGAGGGAGAAGTAGGAAACTTTAAGGTAACGCTTACAAAAAAGCCCAGGTATATTCTGGAGGATAAGTGCACGGGTTGTACTACCTGCGTAGAGTACTGCCCGGTCAAATACCCTGATGAATTCAATCAGGACATATCGAAGAATAAAGCGATCCATATATACTTCCCTCAGGCAATCCCCCTTGTCACCTATATAGATGAAACCTGTCTATACCTTAAAGAGAAGAAATGTCGCATTTGCGAAACAGTATGTAAGAATAAGGCCATAGATTTCAGTCAAACGGTGGAGAAGGGAGAAGTAAACGTAGGGGCGATCATTCTGTCTGCCGGTCTTGAGCCCTTTGATCCCAAGGTGAGGGAAGAATATCGCTACGGAGAGTTCCAGAACGTGTTAACCAGTATGGACTTCGAGCGGCTGCTATCCTCCACCGGGGCATACGCAGGTGAGATACTGCGCGCTTCCGACCTGAAGCATCCCAAGAAATTAGCCTGGATTCAATGCGTCGGTTCCAGACAGGTTATCGAGGGCGGCAACAGCTATTGTTCAGCCGTATGCTGCACCTATACCCAGAAACAGGTTATTTTGACAAAGGATCATCACCCGGAGTCGGAGTGTACGATATTCCATAACGATGTGCGTTCCTACGGGAAGGATTTCGAGCGATACTACCAAAGGACGGAGAATCTGCCCGGTGTCCGGTTTTTCAGAAGCTACACATCAATAGTGCGAGAGGACCCGGTAACGAAGAATGTCTTCGTACGGTACTCTACACCCGACGATGGGGTAAAAGAGGAAGAATTCGATATGGTGGTATTATCCATCGGATTGAATCCTCCCAAGAATGCGTTGGAGATCGCAAAAAAATACGGCATTGAACTGAGTGATCATGGTTTTGCCAAGGTCAATGAGATCAACCCCATGGTGACCAAGAGGCCCGGAATCTTTGTAAGCGGAGGCTTCCAGGGTCCTGTCGATATCCCCGAGTCGGTCTTCAGCGCCAGCGGTGCCGGCTCACAGATTGGCGAGATCCTTGACTACCGGCGGGGGAAGCTTACCAAAGAAAGGATATATCCGGAGGAAAGGGATGTCTCCGGCGAGGAGCCGAGGATAGGAGTCTTTGTGTGTCATTGCGGGGCTAATATCTCAAGCGTGGTAGGTATCCCTGATACCGTTGAATATTGCAAGACCTTACCCAATGTTGTCCACGCTCAGAACCAGTTATTCTCATGTGCCACTAATTCCGCCAGAGAAATAACAGACATGATAAAGGAGAAAGGGCTCAATCGCGTAATTGTCGCCGGCTGCTCCCCCAGGACCCTTGAACCATTATTCCGGGACACCCTTCGGGAGGCGGGAATTAATCAATATTACTACGAAATGGCGAATATCAGAGAACATTGCTCCTGGGTCCACTCGAAAGAAAAGGAAGAGGCCACCGAAAAGGCAAAGGATATAATCCGGATGTCGGCCGCACGAGCGTGCCATCTGGCGCCGTTACAGGAATTTGATCTGCCCGTCGACAAGAGGGCGTTGGTGGTTGGTGGAGGCATAGCCGGCATGACGTCTGCCCTCTCCATAGCCAACCAGGGACACGAGGTTTACCTGGTGGAAAAGGATAAAGACCTTGGGGGGATCGCACGAAGAATTCACACCACCCTGGAAGGACTGGATGTTCAGGCGTATCTCGGGGATCTTACGGGAAAGATATATAAACACCCCTCAATACATGTCTATACTGATGCGACCATCACGGCGGCTACAGGTTATATCGGGAATTTCGTAACAACGGTGAAGTCGGACAGAGGAGTCACGGCGATAAAACATGGTGCAGCCGTCCTGGCTATCGGCGCCGACGTCTATACGCCTACCGAATACCTTTACGGACAAGATGACAGGGTCATGACCCACCTTGAGTTGGAGGGGAAAATCGCCGAAGGCGACGAGAAGGTCATTAACGCCCAGAGTCTCGTGATGATCCAATGCGTAGGCTGCAGAAATGAAGAGAGAAATTACTGCAGCAGGATATGCTGCAGCGAGTCTGTAAAGAACGCATTGTTACTCAAAGAAAAAAATCCTAAGATGGATATCTACATCCTCTTCAGGGATGTGAGAACCTATGGGTTCAGAGAGGATTTTTACCGGGAAGCGGCAAGCAAGGATGTAAGGTTTATCCGCTATGAGCCCGAGGATGCACCTGTCGTGGAGCCCGGTAAGGCTGAGGACGGTCGGTCCGTTCTGAAGGTCATGGCGACAGATTTTATTTTAGGGAAGAAGCTCGAGCTGGACGCTGATGTAGTAGCTCTGGCTGCCGCTGTCATCCCTGCCGCGGCAACCAAGGAAATAGCCGGATTGTTCAAGGTAACGTTGAGCCCGGATGGCTTTTTCAAAGAAGCCCATGTCAAATTAAGACCTGTTGAGTTTGCTACGGACGGCGTCTATCTGTGTGGGCTTGCTCACTATCCGAAGTTCATGCAGGAAACCATCAACCAGTCCTATGGAGCAGCCGGCCGGGCCTTAACGCTCCTCTCAAATGAGACAGTCGTCGCCTCCGGCTCCGTGTGTGAGGTGGATGAGAATAAGTGTGTGTCGTGCGGGGCATGTATCACCGTTTGTAACTATGGCGCCATAGAGTTTTATGATACGCCACAGGGCAGAAAGGCCAAGGTTAATCCTGTTCTCTGTAAGGGCGATGGTCTCTGTAACACAGTCTGTGCGACATCGGCTATTTCCCTCAAGCACTTTACCGATGAAGAGCTCCTGAGCGAAATTGATGCGGCGGTTTCAGACGAAGAGATCATGAAACAGATTGATGCGGCGGTCGGATAAACAAGGAAAGGGGACACACCTCTTCGAGGAATGTCCCCAGGCAATTAGTAAGGAGGTGAGAAAGCATGAGTGCAGCGCTCAAATTTAAACCAAAAATATTGGGTTTTGTATGCCATTGGTGAGCGTACGGCGCAGCTGACCTGGCTGGAGTTTCCAGACTGCAATATACAACTGAAATGAGGCTTATTCGCGTCATGTGTTCCGGTAGAGTCGACATGGCGCATGTATTCCGGGCTTTCTCAAAGGGAGCGGATGGAGTCTTTCTCGGCGCCTGCCATTTAAATGAATGTAACTATATTACTCATGGGAACTACCATGCATTAACCATGGTGAATATATGTCGAAAAATAATGGAACACATAGGGCTGAACCCGGAAAGGTTGAGGATCCAGTTTATGTCCGGCGCCGAAGCAAGCCTTTTCGCCGAATCAGTAAATGATTTTGTCAAAAAGGTGAAGGAGCTGGGGCCTCTTGGCAAAAGCGAAGGGATGGACGAACATGGATTAAAGGCCAAACTTGAAGCGGTTACGGAGCTCATCCCTTACATCAGGCTGGTGGAAAGGGAGAGGCTTAGAGTATCTTTTAAATCCGAAGAAGAATATCATACATTTTTTACCAGTGACGAGTTCAAGAGGTTGTTTAATGAATTGATTGTAGATAAATTGGCAGTAGGCCAAATTGTGGCACTCCTGAGGGAGAGACCCCTCTCAACCGGTAAAATGGCTGAAATGCTAGGCCTGACCCCGTCTGAAGTATCAAGGCACATGAACACTTCATCACGGCATGGATTGGTCAGGTACGATGTAAGCCAGAAGTGCTACGCTCTCGCCTAAGGTGAAAGAGCAGCGATTGGATTAGTAAAAAAAAGAAGATCAGGGAAACGACAATGGATAACGACAGGATCGATCAGATTATTGATAAACATCATACTGAGCCCAGTTCGCTCATTCAAGTGTTGCTGGAGATTCAGAGTGAGAATCATTGGCTTCCCAAGGAAGCATTAGCGAGGGTCAGCGAAAAATTACAGGTTCCTTTAACCCGGATACAGCATATAGCTACCTTTTATAAAGCCTTTAGCTTAGTGCCTAAAGGACGTCATGAAGTTCACATTTGTGTGGGTACTGCCTGTCATGTCCGTGGTGCGACGCGTGTCCTCGACTCGCTGCAAGACCTGACGGGAATTAAGCCTGGCGAAACCGACTTGGATTTGAAGTTCAGCCTGCAGACCGTTAACTGCCTCGGTTGCTGTGCTTTAGGACCGGTGATGGAAATCGATGGGAAGACCTACGGTAAGATGGCGCCATCCAAGACAGCAGAGATATTAAAAAATTATGAATAGGATAACATTATGCCGCGTATAAATTCGTCCGCTGAATTGGAAGAATTCAGGAAAGCCATCTTATCGAAAAGAGACCCGAATAAACCTTGTATTACACTCTGCTCCGGATCTGCTTGCAATGCTTCCGGTAGTGCGGAAGTCGCTGCGAGTATTGAAGAGGAGATTAAGAAGCAAGGCTTAAGTGCTACGGTGGATGTCAGGAGGACCGGTTGCCATGGTTTTTGTGAGAGAGGTCCTATCGTTGTTATTCACCCTGAAGAAATATGCTATTTCAACATAGAGCCTAAGGATGTTGCCGAAATCGTCTCCGAGACGATAAAGGAGAAGAAGGTCGTAGAACGTTTACTCTACACCGACCCCGCCACCAATGAAAAAATAATTCATGAATCTGACATCCCCTTCTACAAGTACCAGGAACGGATTGTGTTCGGCTCCAACAGCAAAATCGATCCTAAGAGCATTGACGACTATCTGGCGATTGGCGGGTATGCCGCCTTAGCGAAATCTCTCACAGGGATGAGAGCCGAGCAGGTGCTGGGGGAAGTCAAGAAAGCCAATCTGAGA
>JADGQN010000303.1 GCA_017881765.1 Syntrophobacterales bacterium
CGGCCAGTTCTATCGCGCCGAATAGTATTTTTGTCGAGTAGCGGATGACGGGCTCATGGTATTGAGAAAAGAAAGCCTCGACGATCCCGGCCCAGACCAGCATAATGGCCAGGCCGCCCAGAAGCGTTACAAGGTCGGGAGCGATTGTGCGCAGGCGCGCTTTCAGCGTGATGCGTCGTCCCCAGCCGATAATCGCACCGGCCAGAATTAAGCCTGCCTGGCCTGCCAGGATGATGGCGGGGATCTCGATTGCGCCGTGGGGGAGCAGCCATCCGAGCAGAAACTTGGTCTGTCCGGCGTGGATATAATCGAGCGCAACAGCCCCTAATATGATCCCGTTGTAGAAAAGGAGAATCACCGTGCCGAGGCCCCAGGTGAAGCCCATGGCGAAGGTGAAGAAAGAGACCTTCGTATTGTGGGTCATGAGGAAGGCAGAGAAGCTGCTTTTTTCTCCTTTCAGGCGGTCTGACGCCGCGCCTGCCTTTTCTTCCCGGGCCACCCTTTCAGCCGGGTCTGTCTGGAGCTGAGGAAAGGGCATGACAATGCTCTTGGCTTCCCGGTCGATGGCGATTGCTATACTACCGATGGCAATCCCGAAGATAGTAATGGCAAGCGAGAGTGCGAAGGCCCGTATATGCTTGCGGAACGTGGCTGGAAAAGTCTGGAAGAACCATCGCAGCGGGAAAAAGCGGTGCGGTTTTTCCCGCAGTTCATGGACCTCGGCATAGGCGCGCGCCACGAGGGATTCAAGATAACGGCGGATATCCGTCTCCGCGGAGAAGCCCATCACCTTGGCCAAACCGGTGGACGCGCGCTGATAGAGGTAGTGAAATCGCTTGATCTCCGGAAGGCTCATGCTCCCGAGCGGGTCCCGGTCCCGCTTGTCGAGGATCGACTCCAATTCGGTCCAATACGTCCGTTCCTCGGCAATGAAGCGCTGCAGATCTACAATCATAGGAGTTGCCTTTGCTTCACATTCATATACTGCGAGACCAGATCAACACACAACCGTTCATGATCCAGGAGCGCAAAATGGACTCCATGGCGGGTCAGGCCTTTCTCCAGCTCCCGAAGGTTATGCCAGAGGACGTGTCCGCTTAATGCATCGTAGATCTCTTCCGTCGATGCGATGTCAGGGTTTGAAAAGAGTGGCTGGGCTCCCGCGGGCCTGAACATGTTGACCATAACCAGGTGATGACGGCAGATCAGTTCCATGGTGCGCGACAAAGATTCCGCCAGGACGGGATCATCCAGGCTTGTCAGCATAATGATCAGGGCCCGGCGTCGTAATTTGAGGCGGATAAAGGTGCAAAGCTCTTCATAGTCGGGATTCACCATGCGAGGATAGAGGTTGAAGATATGTTCGCGGCAGGCGCTGTAGTGAGACTTGCCCCCGCCTGCCCGCAGAAAATCGTGCACTGAATCGCTGAAGGTAACGAGGCCGAACAGATCGCCCTGCTTCTGCGCAGCAAGGCCAACCACCAGGGCTGCTGCGATAAAGCGCTCCAGCTGCGAGTCCCGGGGCTTGAGCGCGCGATCATCCCCGCCATCAGGAACTGTTTCAGTCATCTTCGCGGGTCGGGCGCTGAGCCGGGAAGCATCGATGACCACATACACCTCCTGAGTGCGCTCGATCTGGAAGACCTTGGTTATGGGATGACGCCGCTTGGCCGTGGCCTTCCAGTGGATTTCGTCGTACCCGTCACCCGGGATGTAGTCGCGCAGTCTTTCAAATTCCCTGCCCTTGCCCTGTTGACGCTGGCCGTGTACGCCGAAGCCGCCCCGGTTGAGGAATAGAGCGGCCAGGCTTTTCCTTTCTCTGGCCAGGCTGGGGTATACGCGGACCTCACACGCGACCTTTCTAAGACCGCGAAAAGCCCAGAGACCCAGGTGAGAACGGGTTTCGACATAACATGTATCGATATGGAATAGACCGCGCGCCAGAGGCGTGCAAGGCCAGGCAATGCGAGCGATGTCAGTGCCCTGAGGCAGCGTGGCAGGGAGGTCTTCCCGTGGGCTGGAAATCTCCGGGGGAAAGGGCAGCCCCAGACGCACGGGTGCTGCCTTCCTGTACGCCTTTTTCAGGCTCAGTTCAAGAGAGCCTTCGCGGTCCTTGGTCATGCGGACGGTCTTGGGCAAGCTGACGCTAATGCCGGTTGAGCGCCCCTGAGCCAATGCGCCATCCACGAGGGCGAGCAGGAAGAGTATAAGACCGATGCCGAGGGCAGGCATGGCGGCCGCATCTCCCCGCAGAACCGGAAGGAGAGTCAGGGGTGGTATGGTGACGGCGCACCAGATGGTCAGGCGCTTCGTGGGGACGATCATCTCGGGACGGCCACCTCTTTGAGGATCTGTTCGATTATTTCCGGCACCGTATGCCCTTCAATCTCGTATTCCGGCCTGAGCACGATGCGATGTTCGAGCACGGCGGGCGCCATGGTCTTAAGATCGTCAGGGGTGATAAAATCTCTTCCCGCAATCGCGGCGTAGGCGCGGCTGGCCAGAAGCAAAGCTTGGGTGGCGCGGGGTCCGGCACCGACAAGTACGCTCTCATGGGTGCGGGTGGTGCGGACGATATCCACCAGGTAGTCCATCAGCTCTGCGCGGACGAAGATCGTTTCGAGGCATTCGCGCAAGGCTTCGAGTTCCTGCGCGTCTATTACCGGTTTCACGGCTCCGGCGGCTAGCACGGCTTCCGGAGACTCCCGGCCGAGCATGCGCTGCGCCAGGGTCAGTTCTTCCTCACGGGCAGGGTAGTCCATGGTGATCTTTAACATGAAGCGATCTTTCTGCGCCTCGGGAAGAGGATAGGTGCCTTCGTATTCGATCGGGTTCTGTGTGGCGAAGACGGTGAACGTTTTCGGGAGGGGGTATGTCACCCGGTCGATAGTCACCATGCGTTCTTGCATGGCCTGTAACAAGGCGGACTGGGTCTTGGCCGGCGCCCGGTTGATCTCGTCGGCGAGCAGGAAGGTAGTAAAGACCGGTCCCTTCACGAGAGTGAACTCGTCGCTCTTAAGATTGAAGATGTTGGTACCGATGATATCGGCCGGCATGAGGTCCGGGGTGAACTGGATTCGGTTGAACTCGCATCCCAGCACACGCGCCAGAGTCCGCACCAGGAGGGTTTTCGCAATGCCGGGGACCCCCTCGACCAAGGCATGATGATTGGTGAAAATCACGATGAGCGCCTTATCCACCACATCAGCCTGTCCGACGATCACCTTGGCCACTTCCTGCCTTGCGGACATGAGCACCTCTGTAAGCCGATCTAACGTACTATCCATAAAACCTCCTTACACATATTTGCCTTCAAGCGTATACCTTCGTTGCCTTCGCCCTGTCTCGCTACGACGTACCCCCAGGTACGCCTTCGCTCGTCATGGCTTGAGCGCCCGGGGTACCCGGCCGAAGGCTGGGTCGTCCACTTGAATGCAAATATGTATTATGTGGGTCAGCGCCGCGCCGGCCACGGCCACGGCCGTGTGAATCTATTAGCGTACTGATCTTCCGATAGGCCTGTACGGGGTTGCGCCTCTTCCTTGGCTGGGCGTGATCCGCCGCAATGATTTCCTGTATGCGGGGCAGCAGGCCTGAGAGATTTTGTTTGCCGTACGTAAACGAACGCTTCCATTCCTCCAGACAGACTGTAAGAAGACCATCAGCAGGGATGTTGCGGCGCAACAGGTTGGTTAATCCGGTGGAGCAACCCTTGCTCTCATCGACAAAGGTCTTTTCATCCTCTTCATAGACAGGGACAAAGCTCGTCGATTGTCTCCAGATGGCAAGCAGGGCCAGCAGAATGAGCGAAGCGAAGAACGGGGCCAGTCCGTGCCTTCGGAGGAGGGTGGCAATGCCGGTACTCTTAGAGATGCCGAGATGGGTTTCGTCGAAGACGATCTTGCGATGGTTGCCGCATAACCAGGAGAGCAGATGAGGATACCGGCTATTCTTCATGGCCTCGTTACTGAGGAAGAAGGAGTCGGAAGAGAGGACGATGCTTCCTTTGCCGTATGTACGTTCCATGAGCACCGGCTTGCCTTCCCTGGCATAGATGGTTCGCCACACGTTCTCCTGAGGTTTGAATACCAGGGTGGTATGCCAGGCGAGGGAAGCGGGAAGGCCTTTCTCTGCTGCGCTTAGACGCGCGTCTGCGTTATGTTCCGCGGAAAGCTGGGTCTCCATTGACCATTGCTCCGCAAGATTGACGTACGTCTTGCCGTCCGATGCTTGTTCTTCGTCTTTCTGCTCATTTGCACCTTTCTCCGGGGGTTCCTTCTGTTTCGCGTCCTTCTCCGGCGCTTTTGCCTTCTCGCTTGAAGCGGCAGCGGGTCGAGCATCTGTCGGGGCAAAAGAGATGACGATACGTGCGCCCCCACGGGCAGCATCCTCCAGGGCCTGTACCGATGTTTTTGGCATGGAAGAGAAATCGGATCTTTCGAGGCCGAAGAGGAAAATAGCGGCCCCGGATAATCCGGCTACTCTGTTTAGAGGCTCCGTATTCCGCGCGGTATCGACGCCCGGCAGGAGACTTAAGCCCTCGTAAAAGGCCTCGGTGCCCAAAGGATCGAAACGGTACGAGGAATATGGCGGGTAAGCATCACCTTTCTGGAAACGTAAGATGAGCAGTTCGATGACGCCGGACACGAATATCATAGCGACGATCAACAGGAAAAGTGTGGAGAAAAGGCTACTTCTGCGCATCGGTCCTGATCTGCTCCTGATTGTGCGAAAATCGTTCCATGATCCCGGGGGTTACCTCGTGCAAGCCATACCAGGTGCTCTCGAACAGTGCCCTGTTTTCGGCAAATACCGCCGGCAGAAGCGGCCTTGTATGGGAGCGTCTCCGAAGCTCCACCTCATACTCTCGGTCGGACTTGTATTTGGTGACAGTGATCAGATCATGGCCGGCTAAACATGCAAGAGTAGCGAGATAGAGGGCACGCAGCGCCAGCCTGAGATCTCCCTTTTCGATCAATTCCCCGGCCAGACCGAGCCAGCCGTCTTCAGGCAGCAGGGTCGCATCCAGATCATCACGGGTGATATCAAGGGCAGGCGTAATCGCAACAGCCGCCGGCTGCGTGCGAGGTTTCCGATCTTTCCACGTGCGCCATGCCAGAAAGGCCAGCACGGCCATGATGCATACCAGTGGTATGATGACCAAGGCCCGTGAAAATGAGGTCCAGCCGGCATCCGGCTTCCCGACCCCGGGCAATGACGGGCTGATGCGCAAGAGCAGATCTCTGATGAAGTGCCAGGCCTTGATAAGTTTTTCCATGAGATAGTTCCCTGCATTTTTCAGGACCCCTATTATCGATTCCAGAAACTCATGGACAGCACCGTGCCCCACTGCGGCTTCCGGGGGCTTTTCGCGCGGCATGCGCCACGTGTACTCAGGGCGATTGATGATGCGTTCAACAGCGGAATCGAGCTCGCGGGCCAGGACACGGCTGTCATAATCGGCAATGGCGGCAAGTCCGGGTTCGGCCCGACCATCACTGATCAGACCGGGCGCGAGAAGAAGAGCGAGGAAGATGGCAACCATGAGGCCGGACCGGGCGAGTGAGCGAAGCTTAACCTTAAGGTCTTCGCCGGTATGCAGCGATTCCCCGTAAAAGCAGCGCAGGCAGTAAGAAGCTTTCACGAGGGGGTCGAGGCACAGGTAGGTCATGCTGCAAACTATCGCAAAGAAAGTGTCGTTAAGTATATAGGTGCTGCTCATGGAGAAGATAGTCTCGATGTCAAAGAGTCTCTTCAGAAGCCAGGGGATCAGAAGCAAGGCCACGCCCGTGTTCAATGCGGTAATCACCCCTAGGGGGCAGAGCGGAGTCACCGCCAGCAATGCGGCAAGGAAGAGGAGGGACGTGGACGCCGCGGGATTGAATGATGCCGATACGGGAACGAGGACAAAGAGCAGGAGGGCGGCAAATACGAGGAGAAAAGGGCTCGTGAGCCAGATGACGAGCGTATTCTGCATAGGCCAAAGCGACGCCTGGCGCCATGATTTCTGGAAGATTATACGCATATCAGCCTCGTCACCGCTGCCGATGAGGGTGCCATTCTGAAAGAAGGCAAGCGCCTGAGGAAAGGGAAGCATTATGATGAAG
>JADGQN010000304.1 GCA_017881765.1 Syntrophobacterales bacterium
GCCAAGGCACCGATATCATTATGCCCTTTTGGATTCAAGAAGAGAGCGAGGCGCTCAAGCCGTGAGGAATGGAGGCGTACCTTGTGGTACGTCGGAATGACACGCGGCGCTGGCAACGAAGCTATATTCTTGAAGGCAAACCGGCACTACTCGTAGCGGAGCGCGTCGATAGGGTTGAGCAGGGACGCCTTATACGCCGGATAGAAGCCGAAGAATATTCCGACCATTCCGGAAAAAGAAAAAGCGAGAAATACGTAAAACGGAGAGACGACCGTTCTCCAACCCGCTGCCAGCGATATTGCTTCGGAAGCGGAGATTCCCGTGATAACACCCACCAGTCCGCCGATCAGCGACAGGATCACCGCCTCTATGATGAACTGAAGCCTGATATCCCATGTCTTCGCGCCTATGGCCATTCTAATTCCGATTTCCCGCGTCCTCTCCGTGACCGAAACAAGCATGATATTCATGATGCCGATGCCGCCAACCAGTAGGGAGACGGAAGCTATGGCGGCGAGGAGGTAGGTCATGACCGTTGTCGATTGCTCCGCTACCTGCATCATCTGGGTAAGGTTCCGTATGGTGAAATCCTCGTCCTGTCTCGCGCTTATGTGATGCCTCTGCCTGAGTAAATCCCTTATCTGTTTTTCGGCGTTGTCCAGATCCTCGAAGCTTCTCGCTTTCACAATGATCTGTCTCACCATACCGGGGAAAGCCGTCCCGAAGAGCTTCTTCTGGGCTGTGGTGACGGGCACAAACACGGTATCGTCCTGATCCTGGCCGTTCATCGATTGCCCCTTTTCCACCATGACCCCGATCACCCTGAACGGGATCTTCTTTATTCTGATGATCTGATCGACGGGGTCAATGCCTCCAAAAAGGTTGTCAACAACCGTTTGTCCGAGAAGGGCCACCTTCGTAGCACTCTTGACGTCGTCGTCCGTCATCGACCTGCCGGAGGCGAGCGACCAGTCCCTGACGGTGAGCATGCCCGGAGAGGTGCCCTGGACGCCGGTGGACCAGTTCAGATTTCCATAGACAATCTGTGCGACCCCGTTGAGCATGGGTGCAACTTCCTGTACCGCGGGGCACTCCTTCTGAATAGCCTCCGAATCGTTCAGGGTCAACGTCTGTTGGCTGCCACCCCCCATCCTTACACCGCCGGACGTCTGGCTGCCAGGGGAGATGATCAGAAGATTGCTTCCCATGCTCGATATCTGGTCAGCTATCTGCTGGCTTGCTCCGGTGCCTACCGCAAGCATCGCAATGACAGCGCCTACCCCTATGATGATGCCCAGCATGGTCAGAGCAGAGCGCATTTTGTTTACGCGCAGCGCCCGCAAGGCAATACGGGTAGTCCAGGGGACGTTAACCATGTTGCCCCACACAGAAGGGTTCCAGGGTTCGGGGGTTCAAGGGTTCGAGTGGTCTAAATCCGTGCATTCTCACTTGACCCCTGGGACCCTTGACTCCTTGGACCCTGTGGTTCATCACTCACCAGATGACCATCCAGGAACCTTATGACCCGGCGACTGTATGCCGCTATGTCCTGCTCGTGGGTCACGAGGATAACCGTAATAGCCGATTCACTGTTCAGCTTCTGGAAGAGTTCCATGATCTCCTGGCTCGTTTTGGTGTCAAGGTTCCCTGTCGGTTCGTCAGCCAGGATAATCGGCGCCTGATTCACGATGGCCCGCGCAATCGCCACCCTCTGCTGCTGCCCTCCGGAGAGCTGGTTGGGATGGTGGTGCTCCCTTCCTTCAAGACCCACCTTTTGCAATGCGGCAACGGCCTTCTGGTGTCTTTCCTTCACGGAAACCCCGTTGTAGAGCAAGGGAAGCTCCACGTTTTCGAGCGCTGTGGTCCGTGGCAACAAGTTGAACCCCTGAAAGACAAAGCCGATCTTCTGGTTCCTGATCTGTGCCAGTTCGTCCCTGCTGAGCTTACCCACGTCAACTTCTTCGAGGAGATACTCCCCATCAGTCGGGATATCAAGGCAGCCGATAATATTCATGAAGGTAGACTTGCCTGAACCGGACGGTCCCATTATTGCGAGGAATTCGCCTGTGTCTATAGTGAGCGATACACCGTCGAGGGCCCTCACTTCGACGTCACCAAGGCTGTAGATCTTCCTGACATTTCGGGCCTCGATCAGCTTCATTTAACGAATGAACCTAGGGGCACCCTGCTGCGTCGATGTAGTGCTCTTTTTTGTCGCGCTCAGCGATTCTACAATCACGTCTTGGCCCTCTTTCAAGTCTCCACCCGTCACTTCGGTGAACATGCCATCCGATATGCCGATAGTTATGGGCATCCGCTTCGGCTTACCTTCTTCCAGTATCCAGAC
Source organism: Syntrophobacterales bacterium (assembly GCA_017881765.1). Taxonomy (GTDB): domain Bacteria; phylum Desulfobacterota; class Syntrophorhabdia; order Syntrophorhabdales; family WCHB1-27; genus JADGQN01. The sequence continues at coordinate 2,348 of JADGQN010000304.1, forward strand.
AGTGTAGTTCCTTTGGCCTGCCGGCTTTGCGCTTGACTGCCCGTCCTGTGCGGCGCCTTGTCTCCTGGGTGATCCTCCCGCATTGGGGGTACCTTGCGGCTTCCCGCCTTCTTTCGTAGCCTGCTCAGCGGCCGGTTTACCCAGTTCCTTATCTGACGGGCGGAAGCGCAGGGCCGCATTAGGTATCTTCAAAACACCTTTCTCGTTTGCCACGATAATCGATACATTGGCGGTCATACCCGGCTTCAGCTTCAAATCCGTATTGTCCACGGTGATGACGACATCGTAGGTCACCACATTCTGAACCGTGATGGGCGCGATGCGTATCTGCGATACGATTCCGTGAAAGATTCTATCCGGATAGGCGTCGACGCTGAACTCCACATCCTGACCCAGGGCTACCCTACCGACGTCAGCCTCGTCGACACTTGTGTCAACCTGCATCTTGGCGAGGTCCCGCGCGATCGTAAAGAGCGTAGGCGTCGTAAAGCTTGCGGCTACTGTTTGCCCGACATCGACGTTTCTGGATACAACGGTTCCGTCAACCGGAGATATGATCTTCGTGTAACGGAGGTTGGTCTCGGCCAGGCGTAGCTGTGCCTCAACCTGGCTCACTTGCGCCATGTCAACATGTAGCTGAGCCTCGCCTACGTCACGGGTTGTCTCTGAGGTGTCGAGATCGGCTCTGGCGATGAGATTCTTCGAGAAAAGCTGTCTGTTCCGGTCTCTAATCCTCGTTGCGTCCGCCAGAGTTGCCTTATCCTTCTCGACCATTGCTTTAGCCTGAAGCAAATTGGCCTTCACATTGTCCACTTGCGCCTCGAAGGTTGCGGCATCTATTTCGGCTATGACCTGTCCCGCCTTCACGGGCGAGTTAAAATCAGCGTGGAGTTTTTTGACCATCCCCGAAACCTGCGTCCCCACAAGGACTGTAATCACGGCATTCATGGTGCCCGTTGCGGTCACGGTTGCTCTTATGTTTCCTCGCGTAACGCGCACAGTTTTGAATTTCTGGCCGTTGCCCGTACCCCTGAACCCCAGGAACAGACCGGCGCCAATGACCAGCAGAAGAGCAACGACAATCAGAATCTTTTTCTTCATCATTCACCTATCGCTTTTTTGACGATTACCCGGCAAGCCTGCTTGTGTAACCGATGCACCGCTGAAGCGACAATGCCATCAGTAATATGTAACTCACAGTCATCATACATCTTTCCGTGCATTTTTTCTACCACCGGTAGAGCCTGTGCCTATCACTACGTCCCAATCAAGCAAGACGGGTGCCAAAAGGCCGGAATGCGGCAAAACCGCACAATTACTGACCAACCAACATGAGCCGATTAACGGTATTTGTTCAGGAGCGACACGCAGTGTCGCGATGCGGGTTATCTAGCTCGACACTATTGTCGCCGATATGCTCGCCCCCTCCATCCTTGCGCACCCGTCAACCAGGGCGCGCAAGGCATGAGAGGTTGTGTGGTCCTGACTGTCGCTCTACGTTACCTACTTACGCACCCTTGTTCTTCAGCGCTTCCATCACCGTTTTCGGATCAAGCGGCAGGCGCCGCACACGCACGCCCGTGAGATTGAAGAGCGCGTTGGCAATCGCCGGTGCAACTACCGTCACCGGGGGCTCGCCGATGCCTCCGATCTTCTCCGTGCTCTTGATGATATGGACTTCAACATCAGGAATTTCGCTCATTTTCATGATCGGATAGTCATCGAAGTTGGCCGACTTGACGCCACCGTTGGCAAACTTGATCTTCTCCTTGAACGTGGTGCTCATACCCATGATGGCACAACTTTCTGCCTGCGCTATTATAGGATCAGGGTTTACGACCGGGCCGCAGTCAATAGCAAACGTGATCTTATGGACTCTTATCTTTCCATCTTTTTCGTTCACGGAGATGTCGGCGACCGCAGCCACGTTACTGCCGAAGCAACAGTGCTGGGCAATGCCTCGCCCCTGGCCCTGCGGCGCGGACTTCCCCCAGCCTCCCTTTTCCGCAACGGTCTCAAGCACGCGTCGAGCCCGCATGTTATTTTTGAGAAGTTCTAAACGAAATGCTACCGGATCTTTGCCGGCCGCCTTGGCCAGCTCATCCATGAAGCATTCCATGATAAACGCGTTCGGGGCATTCTGGACGGAACGCCAGGGGGCAGCCGGGATGGGCAGGTCTGACAGATACTGTTCTACGTACCAGTTCGGGATGTCGTAGGTTGTGTGGCAAAAGGTCGGTGTGACCGCATAATCATAGAGTCCCCAGAGGCTGTATACGTCGACGCCATTTTTGATCCCCGCCGGATTTGAAAACTTCAGAATAGACGTGCAGGAAACCTTGTGGGACCAGCCGGTAACGCTGCCATTGCTGTCGAGGCCGACCTGAATCCTCTGGGCTGTGGAAGCGCGATAGGCATCATACTTCATATCCTCTTCGCGGGTCCAGAACACCTTCACCGGTTTACCCACGGCCTGAGAACAGGTGACGGCGTCTATCACAAAATCCGGACGCGACCGTCTTCCGAGCCCGCACCCGAGCAAGGTCGTGTGGACGTTGATCTTCTGCGGGGGCAATTTCGTGAGATTCGCAGCGGTCATCAAGGTACCTGTCTGACCCTGTGTAGGCGCCCATATATCGCACTGGTCCTTTTGCACGTACGCCGTGCAGTTCATGGGTTCCATGGTTGCATGGGCGACAAAGGGCACGAAGTAAGTGGCTTCGACCTTCTTTGCGGCCTCATCTAAAGCCTTCTTCGTGTCCCCCGTTTTTGTCACCACAGCGCCCGGCTTATCGAGACCCTCGAAGTAAGACTTCTCGACGGACTCATCGTTCATATCAGGATGAGAGCCCTTATCCCAGTTCACCTTCAGGGCATCCCGGCCTTTCAATGCCGCGGCCGTGGAATTCGCAATCACGGCAATGCCATTAGGCGTCTTTGCGACCTTACTCACACCCTTAACCGCCATGGCTGCCTGCTCATCGAAGGAGACGGGTTTCGCCCCATATGCCGGTGGACGGGCGATAACGCCGTAGAGCATATCAGGCACCATGACGTCCATACCGAAGACAGCGGTACCGGCAACTTTGTCCGGTATATCCAGACGGGCCATGGGCTTGCCCATATATCTGAACTCGCTTTCCTTCTTGAGCGGGGGATCCTGAGGGATCGGAAGCTCCGAAGCTTTACGGCAGAGCTTGCCGTAGGCAAGGGTGCGGCCGGTTTTCTTATGTTTCACGACACCCTTGACAGCCTCACATTCGGCTTCAGGCACCTTCCAGGTCTGGGCAGCAGCGGTAATAAGCATAGCCCGACCGGCAGCACCGGCTTTACGCAAGGGCGCGTAGAAGCCCCTGACGCTAGCGCTGCCAACCGTAACCTGGGCGCCCATAACCGGGCTCTTGTACGCATCTGCCGCAGGGGCCTGTTTCGCCCGTATCTGGCTCCAGTCAGCTTCCAGCTCGTCAGCAACGATCATTGACAGGGCGGTTCTCACCCCCTGGCCCATTTCGGAGTTGGGTATGGCAACGGTTACGAGGCCATCCGGGGTGAGTTCGAAGAAAACATTGGGTGCAAATACGGCCTTCCCCGCCTCTTTGGCGCTGAGGAGCTTCGTGCCGAGGGGCGTGATGGAAACCGCTATGGTCAGAAAAGATCCCTTGAGAAAGTCACGACGTGATATCGATTTCATGATTTTTTGCCCTCCTTTCTCGTCATCTCTACGGCAACCTTTATGCCCTTCTTCATGCGGGGATAGG
>JADGQN010000305.1 GCA_017881765.1 Syntrophobacterales bacterium
GTTTTGTGTCAAGGAGCGGCCGGAGGACGACCGCTTTGCTTAAGGACCGGCCCTAACGGGCCTTAAGGACCATCACGCCACTGGCGTGATTCGAGGACCGCTTCCGCTTGAGGTTTAAGGCAAATGCCTCAAGACCGAAGGGCGTTCCTCAAGCCACCGCAGGTGGCGATCCTCAAGCCGGCTATGCCGAAGGTCCTCGAACCACGCCGACGGCGTGGTGGTCATCAAGCGAAGCGGTCGTCTTCTCATCACGTTGACAAGAAGACAAAGCGTCTGATAGAGTCTACGCGAAAAGGTGCGCTCTCGTCCGGATGGAATTCAGCTTCTTCTTTAAGGGTATTATCATAGGCGCTTCGGTCTCGGCGCCCGTGGGACCTATTGGGCTGCTCTGCATAAACCGTTCTTTAACGGAAGGCAGGCTGCGCGGCTTCGTCTCGGGTCTTGGGGCGGCCACGGCCGACATGGTTTTCTGCGTCATCGCAGGCTTCGGTTTCACCTTTGTTTCGCGATTACTCGAGGAGCATGCCTTCTGGATAAGCCTCGTCGGCGCCTGTGGTCTTGTATTCCTGGGGCTCAGGATCTTTTTTTCCAAACCGGTGGAAAAATCTTGCGCGGTGACAGGCGGTGATCTGGTGCACATTTACGTGTCCACGTTCGTACTCACCCTCATAAATCCTGTCACCATTCTTTTTTTCGTGGCCCTTTTTACGAGTCTTGGCGTCACGTTGACGCATATGGATTATCCTTCCTTGACGTTACTCATCACGGGCGTGCTGGTTGGGGCAGTGCTCTGGTGGCTCCTCCTTACCGGGTGCGTCAGCCTCCTCCATAGGAAGTTGACCCAGAAGACCATACGCTGGGTAAACCGCATTTCAGGCACGATAGTCATGGTATTAGGCCTGCTTGCCTTCCTGAACGCGGTGAAGTGAAAACTACCAGTTTCGAGTTACGGGTTGCGAGTTACGTGTTACGGGCAAAGACCCGTTATCAGAGGACCCGTCACGTGTTACGAGTTCCGGGTTAACAACCTCAAGAAACCATCAGATGTAGTTTTCAGTCTTTCAAGTTTTCTGAACGCATAACTCGAAACCCGCAACTCGTAACATGCCTTTTCGTGCTATAATAAACCCTTAAACCTGACCCCAGGAAGGTGCGCCATGCGATTTCCCGAATACCGGCCGAGAAGGCTCCGAAGAAACGAAAAACTGCGAGGGCTGATCCAGGAGACGGAGCTTTCACGCCAGCACCTGGTCTATCCGCTGTTCGTGAAGGAGATGGCGGAAGAACGCATACCGATCCCTTCCATGAAGGATGTATACCAGTTTTCAATTGACGGGCTTCTGAAGGAGATCGAGCAGGTGAAGAGCTTGTCTATCCCGGCTGTGCTGCTTTTCGGCGTGCCTGAGCACAAGGACGAGGTTGGGAGCGGAGCCTTCGACGATAACGGCATCGTGCAGAAGGCTGTCAGGGAGATCAGGAAGAGGTTTGGCGCGGAGATCCTCGTGATCACGGATCTATGCCTCTGTGAATATACGAGCCACGGCCACTGCGGTATCATTAAGAACGGCGATGTGGACAATGACGAAACCTTAAAAATTCTTGCCCGGTCAGCCCTTGCCCAGGTGGAGGCCGGTAGCGATGTAGTTGCGCCCTCCGATATGATGGACGGGAGGGTGAGGGCGGTGCGGCAACTCCTCGATGAACGGGGGTTCCAGCACGTCCCTATCATGAGCTATGCAGCCAAGTATGCATCCGGCCTGTACAGTCCCTTCAGGGATGCCGCGGAATCGACACCGCAGTTCGGCGACCGGAGGAGTTATCAGATGGACCCGCCCAACCAGAGAGAGGCCCTGCGCGAGATGCAGCTCGACGTAGAGGAGGGGGCTGATATCATCATGGTGAAGCCGGCGCTCTTCTACCTCGATATACTTGCCCTTGCCCGCAGGGAGATCAACAGGCCCCTGGCCGCTTACTCGGTGAGCGGCGAATACGTAATGATAAAGACTGCAGCGTCAATGGGGTACCTGGACTATCAAAGGATCGTATTAGAATCAACGCTCAGCATACGAAGAGCAGGTGCTGATATCATAATTACTTACTTTGCAAAGGATCTGGCAGGATGGCTACAGAGAGGATAGGCTCACGGCTCACGGCTCACGGGTCACGGGTCACGAAAAATCAGGGATCCAACGATCCGGGAAATGGGGCGGAGGGGGCCTCTGCTCACCGCTCACCGCTCACCGCTCACGGTCCTGACGCGCAGGCGACAGGTGTGCCCCCGCTTAGAATGGTTGCGTGGGAGCTGACCCGCAACTGCAACTTGAGCTGCATGCACTGTCGGGCAAGCGCCAGCTGCGGCCCCTTTGAGGGCGAGCTGACCACGGCCGAATGTAAGAACGTCATAGACAGCATCGCTTCTTTCGCGAGCCCCACCATCATACTCACGGGTGGTGAGCCCCTGCTGAGGGAAGATATTTTTGAGATCATAGACTATGGCCACGAGAAGGGACTCAGGCTGGTTATTGCGGTCAACGGCACGCTGGTTGACGAACCTGTAGCGCAGCGGCTCCGGGATTCGGGGATCATGCGGGTCTCCATGAGCCTGGATGGAAAAGGTGCAACGAGTCACGACACCTTCAGGGGTGTCCCTGGCTCCTTTGCGTCGGTAATGAATGCATCGAATATTTTCAATAAGGTCGGCCTGCCCTTTCAGATCAATACCACGGTGACCCGCCTCAACGTCGATGACCTCGGAGAGATCTACGAGCTTGTCAAGAGCCTCGGGGCTGTGGCGTGGCATGTGTTTCTTCTCGTCCCCGTGGGAAGGGGTGAGGGACTGAAAGGCGAGGAGCTCAACGCCGGGATGTATGAAGATGTGCTCCAGTGGCTTTATTCCGTGGAGACAAAGAATGAACTGGAGATGAAGGTGACCTGTGCGCCCCATTACTACCGCATCGTAAAGGAAAAGGGCGATACGCCTAAGAGTGCCGGCTGTCTAGCGGGTAAAAGCTTTCTTTTCATTTCCCACCGGGGTATTGCTCAACCTTGCGGATATCTGGAAATGGCCTCCGGCGACGTGAGAAAAGAAGGGGTGCAAAAAGTCTGGGAAAGCTCCCCGGTCTTCAACGCCATCCGGGATCTGCGCGGCTATAAGGGCAAATGCGGGGCCTGTAAGTATCTGCGGATCTGCGGCGGTTGCCGGGCGCGTGCACTGGAATTGAAGGGCGATGTGCTGCAGGAAGAGCCGTACTGTTCGTATTTACCATAGGTTTCGAGGGTCCAAGGGTTCAAGGGTTCAGGGGAAGACGGAGACCGTATTCTGACTTTGAACTATTTGGCTTAGAAACAGGCATGAGTGCAAATTGTTGTTGGTTCTTTCATATAGGTTCCGGGTTCGCTTGAACCCCTGAACCCTTTTTTTGAGTGGTTATGAAACGCATATTCCTCATCGACGGTCATTCTTATCTCTATCGCGCCTATCACGCGACTCCATACCTCGCCAACTCCAAGGGCCTTCCGACGAACGCCACCTATGCATTTACAAACATGCTCAGGAAACTGCTCAACGAAAAGAAGCCGGATAACGTTATCGCCATCTTCGACTCCAAAGCTCCCTCCTTCCGGGAGGAGATCTTCAAAGAGTACAAGGCAACGAGGCCCCCGATGCCCTCCAACATGCCTGTCCAGATCCCTTACGTGAAGAAGATTATAGAGGCCATGGGTATTCCGGTAGTCGAGGAGGAGGGCTTCGAGGCCGATGACGTGATAGGCACCCTGGTGGAAAGATTGAAGGAGAAGGACGTCGAGCTCTACCTTGTGACGGGCGATAAGGACATGATGCAGTTCGTTTCGGAGCATGTGTTTGTATTTGACAGCATGAAAGGGGTTGTTCTGGGAGAGCAGGAGGTGACCGAGAAATTCGGCGTGAAGCCTTCGCTTATTCCCGACTTTCTCGCGCTTTGCGGCGACACATCGGACAATATTCCCGGCGTTTTGGGCATCGGAGAAAAAACGGCCCGCGAGCTGATCGGTACGTTTGGTACCATAGACGAGATCTACGAGCATTTAGACGATGTAACGAGGGAAGTAGTAAAGGGTAAACTGAAAGCGAACAGAGACAATGCGTTCATGAGCAAGGAGCTTGCCACCATCCGGCTGGACGTGCCGCTGCGCGAGTCAGATTCGGATCTGACTATGAAGGAGCAGGACACGGCCACGCTGCGGAGGCTCTTCAGGGAACTTGAGTTTACGAACCTTTACCGGGAGCTGAAGAAAGAGAGTACCGGGAAGAGGGAATGGAAGGAAGGGACTATAGGTGAGCTGAAGAAGGAACGTCTTTCAGTGGCCGTCCAGCTTGGAGGAAAGGGCGCGTACCAGGTCTACCTCGATGCGTTTACAGCTTCAGACGGCGAGGCAGTCTTCTTCTCCCGGGCAGAGGCGGAACTGCTGGAGGTTATGGGTTCAGCGCGTGAGACAATAGTGCACGGGCTCAAGCCCCTCCTCGTTCTGGCTAAGAAGAGTAAGGCACAGACTCTGAGCCCTTCTTTCGATACCATGCTCGCTTCGTACCTGATCAACCCGCTGAGGAAAGAGTACGCCATTGACGGGCTTCTGGAAGAATTTCTCGATAGCGATCTTTTGGAAGGGAGCCCCGAAGAATTGCTGAAAGAGCGGGCTTTTCTTCTCCGTGACCTGAGCGCGGTTCTGTCCAGGAGGATGGATGAGGATGGGCTCCTGGAGCTATTTTGGGACGTGGAGATGCCGCTTGTTGAAGTACTTGCGGACATGGAATTTTATGGGGTCAAGGTAGACAGGCAGGCGCTGCTCGCGCTCTCCAACGACTTCGACAAACGGCTCAACACAATAATAAAGAGAATCTACGAACTGGCAGGTGAGACTTTCAATATCAATTCCTCTCAGCAGCTCGGCCGCATTCTTTTTGACAAGCTGAACCTTCCTCCGGTCAAGAAGACCAAGACTGCCTATTCCACGGACACGGAGGTGCTGCAGAGACTCGCACCTCTGCACGCGCTGCCGCTGGAGATACTCCAGTACCGCACTCTGAGCAAGCTGAAAAACACCTATGTCGATGTGCTGCCGACGCTCATGAACGGGGAGACGGGGCGGATCCACGCGTCATTCAACCAGATGGTCGTTGCAACAGGAAGGCTGAGCAGTTCTGATCCCAATTTACAGAATATCCCTATAAGGGGAGAGGAAGGAAGGAAGATACGCGAGGCATTCGTCGCAGAGGATGGCTTCGTTCTGCTGTCGGCCGACTACTCTCAGATTGAGCTCAGAGTGCTCGCTCACCTGTCGAGAGATGAGCTGCTGCTGGAGGCATTCCTGAGGGATGAGGACATCCATTCACGTGTCGCACAGGAAGTCTTTCGGGTTGGGCCTGCCGATGTTACATCGGAGATGAGGAGAACCGCAAAGGTTATAAACTTCGGCGTCGTGTACGGGATAAGCGGTTTTGGCCTGGCCAAGGAATTGGGTGTTTCGCCGAGAGAGGCACAGATTTACATAGAGGATTACTTCCGGCGCCATAAGGGTGTTCAGGCGTATATCGATGCTACGCTGGAATTCGCGCGGGAGCAGGGATTTGTAAAGACACTCCTGGGAAGGGTCAGGATTATACCGGAGATCCATAATCCTGATACGACAGTGAGACAGTTCGGCGAAAGGACGGCTGTCAACACACCGCTGCAGGGTAGTGCGGCAGACATTATCAAGATGGCCATGGTGAACATCCATAGAAGGATGAAAGAGGGACGGATGGCATCGCGGCTTATCATGCAGATACACGATGAGCTCGTCTTTGAAGTAAAAGAGGCAGAGCTGCCCGCAATGAAAGAGCTCGTAAGGCATGAGATGGAGCATGTGTTTGACCTCGCCGTACCCCTCAAAGTCAGCGTCGGCGCCGGGAGAAACTGGGCCGAAGCACACGACTAATACCAAGTTGCCTTCATTCATATAGCTTCGTTGCCTGCGTCGGCACGACTCCGACGTACTTAGAGCTTATCCATAAATAACTATTGGCTTCTTTCGAGAGTTGTGTTATGAATCAATGCCATAGACTGGAATATCCGTCAAGGA
>JADGQN010000049.1 GCA_017881765.1 Syntrophobacterales bacterium
CCTGCGCCGGTGACAATCACCACTTTAATCTCTCTTGCCAGGGCCACCTCGCCGGCCACAAGTTTCAGTTCGTCAAGTGTCGCGGAGTTAAGCGCATTCAAGGCCTTCGGCCTGTTGAACTTTATAATTGCGATGGGCCCTTCCAACTCGAGAATAATGTTCTCGTAAGGCATCGATTACGCCTCCCTCTCTATGATCATTGCCATGCCCTGTCCGCCTCCGATACACATCGTGGCGAGGCCATACTTGAGTCCGAGTCGCCTCATCTGATAACAGAGTGTTGTCACGAGCCGGGCACCCGTGCAGCCGATGGGATGGCCAATGGAGATACCGCCACCGTGCATGTTCGTTTTCGCTGTGTCAAGCTTCAGTTCCCTGATGTTGGAAATGGCCTGTGACGCAAATGCCTCATTCAACTCAATCATGTCTATTTTGTCGAGGGCGAGGTTCCCGTATTTCAGCGCTTTCTTGACTGCCGGAACCGGTCCAAGGCCCATGTACGCGGGGTCTACACCGCCCGAGGCGTATGAGACGATCCTGGCCATCGGTTTCAGGCCCAGTTCCTTCGCTTTGTCCCGCGACATGACAACGACTGCTGCCGCGGCGTCATTAATGCCCGACGCATTACCCGCAGTCACGGTTCCATCTTTCTTGAAGGCGGTGCCGAGCTTCGCCATCTTTTCAGGGGTCGTATCCATCGGCCTCTCGTCGATCTCGAACACAACGGGATCGCCTTTCTTCTGAGGGATCACGACGGGTACGATCTCTTCTTTGAGGATGCCATCTTTTATGGCCTGCCTTGCCCTCTGATGGCTTATGGCGCCGAACTTATCCTGTTCTTCCCGTGAGATGCCAAACTTCACAGCGATGTTTTCCGCGGTCAGCCCCATATGGTAACCGTAAAAGATTTCCCACACGCCGTCCAGGACCATGAGATCAACAAGCTCAGTATTGAACATGCGCGCTCCCCAGCGCGCTGCAGGCAGAGAGAAGGGTGAAAGACTCATGTTCTCCATGCCGCCCGCAACAATGATCTCCGCATCTCCCGCTTTGATGGCCTGGGCTGCATTCACGATGGAGCGCAATCCTGAGGCGCACACTTTGTTCACGGTATATGCGTTGGTCTCTTTGGGAACGCCGCCAAAAATGGACGCCTGCCTCGCGGAGTTCTGGCCAAGCCCTGCCGTCAGGACGTTGCCCATGATCACTTCATCGATCACTACTTCCTTAAGCGAGCTATCGTAATCGTAATACTTTGCTTCGAGGTCTGTGTCCAGTTTTCCGTCGAAGATGGCCGGCGCAAACTCTCTATCTTTTGTCCTGGATGGTCTCAGGCCTGCCCTCTTAAGGGCCTCTTTGATAACAAGACCGCCCAGCTTCACTACGGGTACGTCTTTCAGGCTCTGTCCGAAAGTGCCCACTGCAGTCCTTGCCGCTGAAACTATCACCACATCTTTCATGAGTCGCTCCTTTTCGTTATGAAAAAAATTTCACAAAGTTTTTATCGTAATTGCATACATTTGTCAACCATTTTCATGCCCTGAGTACCCCGTTTCATGAGTTCGGTGAGGTATTGTCCTTCCAGGGTGCTTGCTTCCAGGATGCTTCGCTACCTCTGTCATTTCGAGCGTAGCGAGAAATCTTTATAGCCAAGAGAACTTTAAGATCTCTCCCTTCGGTCGAGATGACAGCGCTGCCGCTATCGGACCGTGAGCCGGGTATCCGCTTGCGGATACAGCGGAGAAAACTGTGCGATTCCGCCTGTCCCATTTCTTACGGGTTCGTTCCGCAAATCAACCGAAGGTCTCTATAACCCATCCCTTGATATCGTCCCGTACCTTGCGAAAAAGGTCTATGGTGTCATCATTGAGTGAGATTGTTCTGGTCGGGTCCTGAAAATGGGCGTGCAGCACCTTTGTCCCGGTTGGGAAAAAAGGGAAGAACCTGCAGCATCCCTGGCAGCCCTTGCAGTGCAGGCTCTCTCTTGCGCGGTTTAGAAAGGGACAATTCTCCGGCGGGCCGCCGCAGACCAGGGCTACACAATCAAACTTTGTTCCGACAAACTCCTCAACGTTCTTCGAGCGCTGCCCTGACATGTCGACGCCGATCTCGGCCATCACTATTTTGACTGTAGGATGTACATCTCCGGCCATCATCCCGGCGCTGTGCGCCTCGTATCCTTCGGGAAAAAAGAGCTTCAGGAAAGCTTCCGCCATCTGAGAGCAGACAGCGTTGTGGCGACAGTAAAACAGTACTTTCTGTTTTTGCCCGGCTGGTTTCATGACAGCCTCCCTTCCGCCTTTCGCTTTATCCTGGCCGCGTAACCCTTTTTACGGGTGCTCGGCCGCTTCGCTAGATCTCGAACTTGAGCCTCTTGAGTTCCGCGAGCGAGAAGACGGGCCCATCCTTGCAGATGAACCTGCTGCCGATGTTGCAGCGACCGCACAGCCCGATCCCGCACTTCATCCTCGCCTCAAGCGTCGTGATCACATCCTCATCGTTAAAGCCAAGCTGCGCAAGGTTCTGCAGCACGTACTTGATCATGATGGGCGGGCCGCAGGTGATAGCGACCTTGTTGTCCGGCTTCGGCGCTACCTCGTTCAGGACGGTGGGGACGAAGCCCTCCCGGATGGGCGGACCGGGCGAGTTGGCATCGACGGTCAGGATCAGTTCGACGTCGTTGCTCTTGCCCCAGGCCTCGATATCTTCCTTGTAACAAAGATCAGCGTGGGAGCGCGCCCCGTAAATGATCGTGATATCCCCGTAATCCTTGCGTGTGTCGAGCATAAAAAGGATCAGAGTCCGAAGCGGCGCGAGCCCTATGCCGCCGCCGACGAAGAGGATATTCCTTCCTTTCATCTCCTGGTACGGGAACCAGTTGCCGAGCGGGGCGCGGACGCCGATCTGGTCTCCGACGGATAAGTCGTGGAGAGCCGCTGTTGCCTCACCTGCCTTCATCACGCTGAACTGGAGATACTCCATACGGGTAGGGGGGGAGTTGATGACGAAGGTCGACTCACCGACGCCGAAGATCGAGAGCTGGCCTACCTGGCCCGGCTCGAACGAGAAACGCTTCATCTTTTCCTCGTCATTGAGCACCACGCGGAACGACTTTATGTTTGGCGTCTCGTCGATAACCCCGATAACGGTTGCAAGATCAGGAAGATAAGGATTCTTCGTCTCAGACCAATTCGCCTTCATGTGTATACCTTCGTTGTCGCTGCGTTGCTCTCCTCGACGTACTTCTGAGTACGTCCGGGTACCCGCTTGCGGGTGGGGCGCCTCGCTGCCGCCTCGGTCTCCACTCGAATGTGAATTGCTATCACTCATGTTTTTGTTCCTTCCTTAAGCGCTGCCACGATGCTGCTTATCTCCATGGACACCGGACAGCCGCGGATACATCGGCCGCAACCGGAGCAGGCAATGATGCCGTCGTATTTCTCTCCGTAGTAAACAAACTTGTGGCCTATCCTGTTCTTGAGCCGAAGGGCTTTCGCTGCCCTCGGGTTGTGTCCGCTCGCTTCCAGCGTGAAATGGTGGAACATACAGGCATCCCAACTCCTGATCCGCTCGCCTTTGTCAACGACCTGCTCGTCAGTAATGTTAAAACAGTAACACGTGGGACAAAGATAGGTGCATGCCCCGCATCCGAGACATCGTTCAGCCGCCTTTTCCCAGAAAGCCTGTGAGTGGAACAATTCGGGATCGACCGGCCTGGTATCAGTCTCTCCTACTTCCTTTACCATACGCTCGTGAGCGGCCCCTTGGACCTCCTTCGCCCGCGCCTCGTGCGCGGTTCCGTCTTCCAGTACGGGATTTTTGAGGATGGCTTGCCCCTTGTCGGTAAGCGCCTCGAATAGGTAGCCGTCTTCTATCTCGGTCATCATGACGTCGGAATCACTCTTCTCAGCGGGTCCGCATCCTACCCGCGTGCAGAAACAGCCGGTCGACGGCTCGGGGCACGTGAGGGTAATGATGGTTGTCTTCTCCCGCCGCGCCAAATAGTAAGGATCCGGCGTGTCCGTCTGCGAGAATGCCCGGTCGATGATGGCAATACCGCGCGCGTCGCAAGGTCTGGCACCAAAGATAATGGTGTCCGGCGCCTCGATCGCATCGTTGAGATCAATGAGCGTTCGGCGCGCATCCTCCGGGTCCTTCTTGAACTTGAACGAGAAGAGCGTCTCGCTCTGGGGATAGATGACGCCTTTGGGCGGACTCACCGCGGGGCGGGAAAAACAGGGCGTGCAACCGGGCTCGGCTGGTTTGAAGGTCACCGTATCGCCGTCGAGACATGGGACTATGACATGACCCTGGAGCCTGGCCTTCGTGTCCAACGCATCTATGAGATCCTTCTCTTTTCCTTTCTTAAGATAGGCGCTCGTCTTCATCGGATCTTATGCTCCTCGATCTTCTCCTCTTCCACCTTGAACGTGTACATGGGCGGCTTGTCATCGATTGAGATGCCGGGCTCGTAGCCGAAGAGCTCCTTCATCTCCATATTGATCTTCTTTTTCAGTTTCGCCACCGGGATGCCCATGGGGCACGCCCTTTCGCACTCCCCGCACTCAGTGCAACGTCCCGCGAGGTGGATGGCGTGGATCATGTGGAACATCATCTTCTCGTTCAGTGTGGCTTTCTGGCTCATCCAGTGCGGGTCACGGGTTTCGGCGATGCAGGATTCCCTGCAGACGCACATCGGGCAGGCATTGCGGCACGCGTAGCAGCGGATACAGCGGTCGAACTCTTTGAGCCAGTAAGCTCTTCGCTCTTCGAGTGATTGCGCATCGAACTGGCGGATATCCTGATACGCCGCTTGCTCGTCGACCTTCGATTCGACCTGCTCTCCTGCCAGATGGTCGCTGAGCACCGGCGTCGGGTATTGGCAGGTCAGGCACTTGTCAGACGCGACATCGTTGAGCGCGAGCCGTGTTTCGGCCTTTCTGGTCTTCACGATGACCGCGTCGTTTTCGAATGCTGCCTCGACGACCGGCTGGTGGTTGATCGCATTCAAAACCTTGCGTGCGCTCAGGACTCCCTGGCAGGGAACGCCGATGACCACCACATTCTCGCGCTTGATCAGCCCTTCCTGCACGAGTTGCACGACAGTCCGGCTCTCACAGCCCTTGACGACTACTGCCGTTTTCTTCTTCAGAGAGGGCAAGTACGCCGCGAGGTTATGTGTGCAGGCGGGGTTGAGGACGAGTGCGTCGATCTCGTCCGGAGACGTCACGAAACAAGGTACGGGATGGAGAGCGTCAAGCCCTTTTTTATAGCCGATCACCACGTCAACGGACGGGAGCACGGTCCGAACGATTTCCTTCAGCTTCTCGATGTTCACGCCCTGACCTCCTTCAGGACCGTCTGGTCCTGAGGAAAGGCTGGAGTCGGTCCTAACTCGTGGATGAGCGTCGTGAACTCGGTGACGGTCTGCTGCCAGCGCTGCCCTTCCGAGGCAGAGACCCACGTGTAGTGGAACCGGCGCGCGTCGATGCCCACAAAGGGGAGAAAGCGCTTTAACATCTCGAGCCTGCGGCGCGCGTAATAATTGCCGTCCGAGTAATGGCAGTCCCGAGGGTGGCAGCCGGATACGAGGACGCCGTCTGCACCGTTTATTAATGCCTTGACTACGAAGAGCGGATCGACTCTTCCTGAGCAAGGGACCCTGATGATCCGGAGGTCCGTCGGCTGCTTGAAACGGCTCACGCCGGCTGTGTCGGCGCCGCCGTACGAGCACCAGTTGCAAAGGAATCCGACGATGCGGAGCTCTTTTCCTTCTACGACAGACATAAACTGTTTACCTCCGCCAGTAGCTGATTATCGGTGAAATGCTGCAGCTGAATGGCTCCGCAGGGACACGTCGACGTGCAAACGCCGCAGCCTGCGCAGATCGTTTCTATCACGCTGGCGACGACTTCCCCCCCCCGCAGCTCCTGTTCCTTGATCGCCTGGAAGGGACACGTCTTGACACACTTGAGGCAGCCCACGCAGGCGTTCTGATTGACCCGGGCGATGGCAGGGTCTGATTCCAGCATGTCACGGGAGAAGAGTGCAAGCACCTTGGCTGCCGCGGCGCTGCCCTGGCCCACTGATGCGGGGATATCCTTCGGACCCTGTGCCGCTCCCGCCAGGTAGACACCCGCGGTGTTCGTCTCGACGGGGCGAAGCTTCGGGTGGCTCTCGACGTAGAAGCCGTGCGTGTCATACGAGATGTGGAGTTTCTCGGCGAGTGCAGCAGCGCCCGGTGCAGCCGTGGCGGCCGTGGCGAGGACGACGAGGTCCGCCTCGACTTCGACTTTTGCTCCGAGCAGCGTGTCAGCGCCCTGCACGATCATCTTCTTACCCTTCGGGTAGATCCGGGAAACGCGTCCCCGTATGTACTTCGCGCCGTAATCCTCCTGCGCCCTGCGTGTGAACTCGTCGTACCCCTTGCCGGTCGCGCGGATGTCCATGTAGAAGACATAGGACTGCGAATCGGGGATGTGGTCTTTCGTGAGGATTGCCTGCTTGGCGATGTACATGCAGCAGAAATTCGAACAGTAGGGGATGCCGATCGATTTGTCGCGTGACCCGGCGCATGAGACAAAAACGATGCTCTTCGGTTCGGTCCCGTCGGAGGGCCTCTGAATGTGGCCCGATGTCGGTCCCGACGCATTAAGGAGCCGCTCGTACTGGATGCCGGTGATCACGTCAGGGTAGCGGCCGCCGCCATACTCAGGCAACAGTTCCTGGTCGATGAGGCCGTAGCCGCTTGCCACGATGATCGCCCCCACTTCTTCGGTGACGAACTGGTCCGGAAGCTCGAAGTTGATCGCGTTGGCCCGGCAGACCTTTGCGCAAACGCCGCACTTGCCTTTCTGGATCTGGCGGCAGTACTGGGCGTCGATCGTCGCCTTTTTCGGGATGGCCTGCGGAAAGGGAATGTTGATAGCGCGCGTCGGCGCGACGCCGAAGTTGAATCGGTCGTAGGCATTCTTCGTCGGGCACTTCTCCATGCACTCGCCGCAGCCCGTGCACTTTGTCCAGTCGACATAAGGAGTTTTCTTGCGCACCTTCACCTGATAGTTGCCCACGTAACCCTTGATCTCCTCGATCTCCGAGTACGCGTGCAGGCTGATGTGTTCATGCTGGGCCACGTCGACCATCTTCGGTCCGAGGATACAGATCGAGCAATCGATGGTGGGAAATGTCTTGTCGAGGCGGGCCATCATGCCGCCTATGGCCGGGCTCTTCTCGACGAGAACTACATCGAGACCGCCATCCGCGCAGTCGAGGGCCGATTGCATGCCGGCGACACCCGCGCCGATTACGAGAACCCGCTTGTTGATCTTGAAAGCTGTTGAATGGAGTGGTTTGTCCCGGATAACCTTCTCCACTGCCATGCGTACGGCTTCAATGGCCTTGTTCGTGTTGAGCTCTTTGTTCTCACCGATCCAGGAGATATGCTCCCTGATGTTCGCCATCTCGAAAAAATACCGGTTGAGGCCCGCCTTCTCGACCGTGCGTCTGAAGGTAAGCTCATGCATGCGGGGGGAGCAGGCAGCGACCACAACGCGGTCCAGATTCTCCCGCTTGATCGCCTGCTTGATCTCGTCCTGGCCGGGCTCCGAACAGGTGTACATGTAATGGGTGGAGTAGACGACGTGGGGGAGTTTCGCTGTCTCTTCAGCGGCCCTGGCTACATCCACGGTACCCGCGATATTGTTGCCGCAATGGCAGATAAATACGCCAACTCTCATCTTGGATCAGGCCTCCTTTGCTGCCGAGGCGGTACCTTCCGCTCCGGGCGCATCCCCCGGTTTTCCCGCCGTTCCCTGTGCTGTGCTCTTTCTTGCCTTTTCCTTCACGGGCGGGGCCGCATCCTCCGCACCCTTCGGTCTCCTCGATCGGATCAGCGCGTCCGCGCTCACTATGTGCTTGTCGAGCCCCAGTTCTTCAGGCTGGAAGCCGAAGGCGAGCCCGAGCACCTGAGAGAAGTAGAGGATGGGGATGGAAAAGGATGAACCCATGGCGCGGTTCACCTGGGCTTGCCGAAGGTCTAAGTTCTGTTGACAGAGCGGGCATGCGACCACCACGCAGTTTGCACCGCAATCCTGTACCATAGTCAGGACCTTGTGGGTAAGCCGGAGCACCATCTCTTTCTTCGGGACACCGAAAGCGGCGCCGCAGCATTCTGTCTTGAAAACAAAATCACGTACGTCCACTCCGCAGGCAGCGAGCAGCCGGTCCATGGAGACGGGGTTCTCCGGGTCGTCGAATGCGGCGAGCTTGGGCGGACGGCTCAGGATGCAACCGTAGTAGCAAGCCGCCTTGAGATCGGGAAGCACGGTGGTAACCTTCGAGGTGACGGCATCGGGTCCCACGTCCTCGTAAATCACCTGGAGTGTGGACTTCGCCTTTACCCCACCTTTATAAGGAAGATCGAGGAGTTGGTTCACCTCGTCGCTGAAAGCCTTGTCCTGCGTGACCTTCGCGTGCGCTTTTTTGAACGCGGAGAGACAGGAAGGACACGGGGTGGTAAGCGTGGCTGTCTCCATGCGCTCGACGATCGCGAGATTGCGCGCAGCGAGCGCGCCCGCCAGCACATGATCCATCGCATGGGCGGGTGTGGATCCGCAACAGCTCCAGTCTTCAGTTTCTCTGAGCGTCGCACCGAGGGCTTTGAGGATTACGCGTATCGACCGGTCGTAGGACGACGCAGTCCCCTCTAGCGAGCAGCCGGCATAATAGGCATACTCTTTCTCAATCATTGCTCTATTTCTTCTCCATGAATCGTTTAATGATGCGGGCGACGTCGTCCCTGCCCTTGATCCTCTTCGGCAGGAAGTGGAGCTGTTTCATCACCTTGGGACCCAGGTCCGCGTCGGTGAGGAGGTGCCCCGATTTGAGGTTATAGCGGGCGATGATCTCCAGCTCGAAGATCCTTCCGTGATGCTTGAGCGATGTGAGGAAGGCCTCGTAGAAGGTGCGTATATCCCTCTCGGTGAAGCGCTTCTCCCTGTAAGCGATGTTGCGTAGTCCGTCCATTACGTCAGCGACGTCGATCTCACATGGACAGCGCGTACTGCAGGTCTCGCAGGTGGCACAGAGCCATATTGCGCGCGAGTTGAGCGCTTTCTCTCTCTGCCCTGTCTGGATCATCCGCATGATCTGACTTACAGGGTAATCGAAGAACTCCGTATAAGGACAGCCTGCCGTACAATTACCGCATTGGTAGCAGCGAGAGGTGTCCTCTCCGGTTGTCTGGCGAATCTCGGTAGCGAAATTGTTAAGAGTGTCACCGGTGAGATGTATTGTTTCCATGCGCCCCCAACGTAGCCCCTATTCACTAAGCTTTGCAGCTATAATAACATAGAGCGCGATGGCTTGTCCAACCCATGCCACGGGCCGGATACCAAGTTGCAATCTGGTGTTAAATGGCGAGAGTTGACCTTACTGCTCCCTGCCTACTACTCACCGTCTATTGCCCAGGTCCTGCATGATTCTCCGTGCAACAGGCACAACGGTCGCCTCTATCTCGGGGCTCAATCCTTCACGAAAGACCGTGTTTTCTTTTATTTCAACTGCATAGATGCGGATCGTATCAGGCATTTTGTAGCCAAGCTGCTTCCCCAGTTCCACAGTGGTCCTTAAATCAAACGCATGGGAAGCATAAGGGTTGACCACCGCTCCGAGGTCATCGACCGAGAGCGTGTAGACCGTCCCGGCTATGGCGTTTTCATCTGTTATAATGGCATCGGCTACGATGACTGTCTCGTAGCCGGTAACCAAGTCGAGCAGAAATCTGCCTGCGAGGCTCGCCTCGATAATATCTATAAATGGGTCAGGGTCACCCGGCCAGCTCTCTTTTATTTCCCGGGCGATGGCGATGCCGACGCCATCATCACCCAGAATAGGATTACCGAGTCCGAGAATGAGGGTCCTGCCTTCCTGCCCCATTAACCCCTGGTCAGTGTCTTCAGCACTTTGCCTTCGTGATCCCTGATATTGGCCACGAGGGGCATCTTGCCTGCCACTGCGTGGGTTGCACAGCCCAGACACGGGTCGTAGGCGCGGAATGCCATCTCAACCTGGTTCAGCAGGCCCTCGGACACATTTCCCCCTTTGATAAAGCCTTGGGCCGCTTTCTTGACCGACAGGTCCATAGGCGCCGCGTTGTGCTGCGTGGCAACGATCAGGTTCACCTTGGTGATCATGCCGTTATCATCGGTTTCGTAATGGTGGATGAGGGTGCCTCTACAGGCCTCAACGCAGCCGATGCCCTTGCCCGTGAACTGGAAATTCATGTTTCTGATGTCCTTGCCGGTGAGCATCGGATCGTTGGCAATCTTCTGCATATCTTCGGCTGCCTGCATCGCCTCGATCAGACGCGCCCAGTGGTAAGCCAGGGTATGATGCGCCGGCTTACCCAGCACCGACACCATATATTCGTACTCTTTCTGCGCGAGCGGGGTCGCCATCCCCTCGGCCACATTGTAACGTGCCAACGGGCCTACGCGGTAGAGGGAGGTATCATCCCCCTCAACGAGTCCCTTCCAACCCAGCTTCTTCAGATGCGTCAAGCGAATATATGTCCAGGGCTCAACCCATTCGCCGATGTAGTCCGTATAATCGCGCGGATGGAAGAAGGCGACTTCCTTACCGTTCGGATCGATGACCCGCAGCATCCCTTCGTAGTAGTTCTGTCTGTTATTGTCATCTACCAAGGCCATGTAGTACGTTTTCAGATTGTACACATCGCTCAGGATGAGGTCCAGATAGGTCTTGTTGGCAAGCACGGCATCCTTGAATAGTTGGAGCGCAAACTTGGCAAACTCGACCGAGAGGTTCGCGGTCTCGATGATCGTGTGCCGCTCTTCTTCTTTGATGCCTCGGGGGACGCCACCGGGCAGCCCTCCTTCCGGGTGAGCAGGTTTGCTCGCTATCAGTTTTATGATATCCCGGTTCCTGTGCCTGACATCGATGACCTGCTTGGCTATGTCGAGGCCCACCTTACCGATCACGCCGAGGATATTCCGCTCCGCCGGATTGGCAGCCGGCCCCATCACAAAGTCCGGTCCGCCCAGAAAAAAGAAGTGGATGTAATGATCCTCGATATAGTTCGCATTGGACTGGAGTCTTCTGACCAGTTTCGCCGTCGGTGTGGGCGCCACGCCGTAAATATAGTCGAGTGCCTTGGTGGAAGCCATGTTGTGAGGAGTCGGGCAGACACCGCAGATGTTCGGAACGATCCTGGGCATTTCTTCGGCGGGCCTTCCCAGACAGAACCTCTCGAAACCACGAAGCTCCGTCACCTGCATGTACGCGTCGGAGACGTCGCCTTGGTCATCCAGAAAAATTTCGATCTTGCCGTGTCCTTCGAGCCTTGTTATCGGGTTTATCGTAATTGTCTTACCCATGGGTCCACCTCATGCCTTTTTTGACGTCCCTCTCTTCGTGCGCAAAAGAGAGGATGCGGTTGTGAAACGGTAGAAATAGCCGGTCGGATCATCCAGTTCGTCGATTACTCTTTTCCTGTCATCTTCCGTCTTGCCGTGAACCAGCGATGCAAAGGCGGAGAGGAACTTTGCGCCCATATCGCCAACCCCTTCCACGGGGCCGAAGCAGCCCCGGCACGGCATGTTAATGTTGATACAGGCCTCGCCGCAGCCGGCGCGGGTAGCCGGTCCCGTGCAGACGATCCCCTGCGCCAGAAAACACTTCTGGGGATCGGCCTCCACTTCGTGAATCCGTTTGATCTGAGTGATGGTCATCGTCTCAGGTTTTGTCTTGTTTCGCTCGCAAACGTCGCAGAGCGCACGGTCAGGGGCCAGCGTGGCCCCCTTGGGAGGCAGCGTCCCGCTTATCAGCTTCCTGCCCATCGAACGGATACGGTCAGGGGGAGGCGGACAGCCGGGCAGGTAGTAGTCGACGTCGATCACGTGGCCCAGCGGATAGACCTGGGTGTAGAAGTCGGGCAGCGTCAAATCGTTGCCATCCTTTTTTGTGAGTGTCTGAGGGAAGTTCCGACTCGGGTTCACCACTGTCGGCGCATCCCTGTAAACCCACTGGAAGATATCCTCCTTACTCCGCAGGTTCGCCATTCCGGGTGTTCCCCCGAAACAGGCGCAGGCGCCGAATGCCACGACAAGCTGAGATTTTCTTCTGAGCAGGTGGGCCATCTCCTCGTGTTCCGAGTTGCGGACCGAGCCATTTATTAAGCTGACCGCAATCTCGTTATCCTGCATCGCCTCGATGTGATGGTACTTGAAATCGAGGGCCACCGGCCAGAGCACGATATCGTAGGCGTCGACCAGGTTGAGAATATCCTCGTTGATGTCGACGACCGCCTCGTCGCATCCCCCGCAGCCACCGAACCAGCATATCGCTATCTTAGGTTTATCTGCCATCGCTTGCCTCCTAACTCTTCATCGTTCGAAGACCTTTCAGTCTGTCGGTAAAGCTGTTTATGATTCCGGGGACCCTTTGGCCCAGCGCATCGATGGAGGTAATCACCTCGAGACGCTCCTTTTCGATCCCGAACGACTCCAGGACCTTATGCAGAAGGTACATTTTTTTGCGTGCCTCCTGGTTGCCATCCTGGAAGTGACAGTCACCTTCTCCGCATCCGAGCAACATTACCCCATCCGCCCCTTTTTGGAAGGCGTCAAGTATGTCGGTGGCGTCGACTTTTCCTATGCAGACCACGGGGACGAGGCTCTTCAGGTTGGCCACCGGCCCGTCTGCCGCATATCCCCAGCCGAACCTGCAGGCGAAACATACCACGCCCGGCTCGTTATGGATCTTTTCCTTCTCGATGGTCGAGAAATCGAAGGATAGCTCCCGCGCTCCGGACGGACAGGCGGAGACGCACATGCCGCACGCCTTGCATAGGACAGGGTCGCTGAAGGAGACACGCTTCTTTCCGATCTCGCGGCCCTCGTAGAGGATGCTCACCTCGCGCAGGTGGCAGGTCCCGTAGTTGCAGGCAGAGACGCAGATGCCGCAGCCGCTGCAGATATCCTCCTCCACCTTGACGGTGGGCAATTCCGGCTGAATACCGGTTGCGACGCAGGCCTTGCAAGACAAGCATGGGCCGCACTCGAGGCATCGCCTGGCCTCCTTAATTGCTTCTTCCAGGGTAAACCCTATCTCAAAGGGTTCAAAATTGGCCCTTTTCTCCGGGGATGTCCACTTGGCCGCCGGTTCGGCCTTGAAGCTCTCTCTGATCGGCGCCTTGCTCCCCTCATACTTGATGAGCCAGCGGGCAAGGTTGACACCCCTCAGATATTTGTCCATGGAATCGGCCGCCTGCCTCCCTTCCGCCATGGCGTCAACCATGAAACCGACCCTGCGGACATCACCGCCCAGGAAAACCTCTTTTCGCTTTGCGCTTTGAAGGGTGACCGGGTTGATATTGAGCCTGCCCCCGTCGTCGAACAGGCCGGACTGCTGAAGCAGGCCGCGGTCAGACGCCTGACCGATGGTGATAAGCAGGACGTCCCCTTGTATTTCCATGGAATCGTCAACGTCGAACTTCGGGTTGAAGCCTTTTTCGTCGAAGACGCTGGTACACTTGGGGCATTCAACCTTCTTGAATTTCCCGTCCTCGCCGATGACGCTCTTGACGCCCCGGGAGTAAATGATGCGGATGCCTTCCTGGTGAGCCCCTTCCACTTCTTCCGGATCGGCCGGAATCGCGTCCTTTGACGTCCTGTCCCAGCTCTCCAGACAGACGACCGTTACCTTGCCGCCCAGCCGGAAGGCGGTCCTCGCCGCGTCAAATGCCACATTACCACCACCGACGACGATCACCTGCTTGTCTTTAAAGTAATCCGGAGGGATAGATCGTCTCCGGATATCGTTCAGAAGGTTGAGACCATACATGACGTTTTCCAGGCCTTGCCAGTCGACCGCTTTCAAGCCCATGGTCAAGGCGCGTGGGTGCGGAGTACCCGTTGCCACGAAGAAGGCCTGGTACCCTTGTTCCTTGAGCGAGGCGATGGAGTATTCGCCCCGGTCGACCGTGATCTCTCGCTCTACTTCTATGCCGCCGATCCGTACGAGGTTCTCGACGGCGCTGTCCAATATCTCTTCGGGCAGGCGGTAGTTGGGTATAAAACGGACGGAGCCACCCAGCTTCTGGTTGCTGTCGAAGATGGTAACCTCGTAGCCCTTCTTGGAGAGCTCCCAGGCGCACATCAGTCCGCCCGGTCCGCCGCCGATCACGGCCACCTTTCCTTTATCTTTTTTGATATCGAGAGGCGGTTTTTGCGGAAGATACGCAGTATACGTGTCAGACAGGAATTTCTTGAGCAGCCTTCTCTTTATAGCGCCGCCCTCCGTCTTGTAGTTGCACTCCCGCTCGCAGATTCCGCAGACATAACCACAGATGGTGAATAGCGGGTTCCGGTCGTACAGGAAGTCGCCGATCTGGATTATTCCTTCGCGTGCTTTTTGCGGGTCGTCCGGCAGAAGGGAGATCATGACGTTCGATCTCTGGATGGATTCCTTGATCGGACACTTGACCTGACATGGCGGCAGCACCTGCATGACCGCAGCTTCTGCCTGTGCCTCTGGATCACTCCTCAGTTGCCACATAGTCTAACCTCCTTAATTTGGACGCTCATTGAGTTAAGTTCGAAAAAACCTGTATTGAAAAGGGCCGTTGTAGTCGTAACGTGCATAGCAAAATCCTTGCCATGATGAGCTGGACGGGGTTGGATAGGGTAGTTCCTGGCTGGCATACTCGTGAAATAATGCACTAGACACAAAGTACCACCTTCTGTATACAGATGTCAATGCAAATTGTGGTGATCAGCACACGATAGCAAACAGGCCCAGACCGGTGTCGGTGGCGGGAACAGCCGATGACCCTGATGGTCCTTCACCGCGATGAAACGTGTCTTATTCGAAAAGTAAGCTCCATTTCCATAAGGGTCTTGCCGAATTGGAGGGCGTGTTTTCGCATGGCTGTTTCTGCTGCGCCGGCGTCGCTGGCCAGAACTGCCTTAATGACAGGTCTGTGCATTCCAGGCGGATGCAAAAAGGGGGGCTGGTCAGGGTGCACCGCTTCTATGATCTTTCGGGTCAAGCTCATGACAGACCTGACAAGGCCCTCAAAAAACCGGTTGCCGCACATCTCGGCCAGCACGAAATGAACCGCTGTCTTCTTGTCCAGGTCTTCAGGGAGTTCGGTCGACGGCTGCTCCTCAGCCCTAAGGCAGGTCTTGAGCCGCTCAGCATATTCGGGCGTAATCCTCTGTGCAGCGAGCCGGGCTACCGCCGGCTCCACCAGAAGCCTGACCTGGTACAACTCAGGGATAGATATTTTTTCAGCCAGAAACAGGTCAAGAAAGGCGTTGCTCAGTTGTAGAAAGGTCAATTCGGTGACGAAAGCGCCACCGGTAACCCCCTGACGCGTTGTGATGAAACCTGAAGTCTCAAGCGTGCGCAAGGCTTCACGAATGGCAACGCGACTGACCTGAAACTGTTCCGCCAGGTCCCGCTCCGAAGGTAGTTTTTCCCCTGACTTGAAATGTCCGAGAAGAATCGACTGCTTCAACTGCTCGGTCACTTCTCCGGAGACGCGCGATTGTTTGATCGGTTTGAAAGTCCGCATGATCGAATAGTATCCAGTCTATATGAGACAATAACGTTTTGCAAGAACTTTATAAAATATTCTATTGACAAAAATAATAAACAGATGTAAATATTAGACCATTAGGAAAAACCATTTATCAGAGGCGTATTCCACTTGTCTTCTCGTTCTTTCCGCGCTGAAAGGCGGCATAAGGATCGGCAAGGTGGACGGTGAGTCGCGTAAGAAGAGTAATATAATTGCGAAAGGAAGTCTATGATCCATCGATTCAAAATCACAAACAGGAGGTAAGACTATGATGAAGAAGTTACTTTGTGTGTGGCTGGTGCTTGGCTTTTTTGCCTTTGCTTTCGTTCCCCTGGCCGTTCAAGCTCAGGAGAAGGCAATGAAGCTCAGGCTTTCCGTTATGTGGCCGCCGCAACATCCTTTCACGAAAATGTTCGATCAGTGGGGTAAGGATGTTGAGAAGGCAACTGCAGGAAGGATAACCGTAACTGTATTCGCGAGCAGCACGCTTTCACCTCCTATGCAGGTCTATGACAACACCGTAAAGGGCGTGGTGGATGTTGGCACTAATCTATTGGCATATTCGCCCGGCAGGCTTCCGCTTTCCGAAGTTTTGCAGCAGCCGCTGGGATATAAAAATGGCCATCAGGGAAGCAAACTGGCCAATGAATATTATAAGAAATTCAGACCGAAAGAATTCGACGACGTACACGTTCTGTTTCTGCACGGTGCGGCCCCGGGTTTCATTTTTACAAAGAATCCCTCTAAATCGATTGCCGATATAAAAGGACTTAGAATAAAAGCTAATGCAGAAAATGCAGACATAGTAAAGAATCTCGGCGCATCTCCTGTAACCATGCCGGTTACTGAAACCTACGATGCCCTTTCGAGAGGTGTTGTAGACGGATGTCTTTTCCCGTTAGAAGCGTTGCAGGGATTTAAAATCGGTGAGGTTGTCAAGACCGTACTTGAGGACTATCCCATGGCTTATCTGACATCCATGTACGCTATCATGAACAAGGCTAAGTGGAATGCAATATCCCCGGCTGATCAAAAGGCAATAGAAAAGATCAACGAGGAATATGCCGAAAAGGCCGGCAAGCTGTGGGTTGAATTGGATAGTAATGCCACGACGTTCGCCAAAGGAAAGGGCGTAACTTTCGTCAAGGTTTCCAAAGAAGATGAGGCGGCAACGGCTCAAAAGATGAAACCGATCCTGGACGAGTACGTCAAGATGACGAAGTCCAAGGGCCTCCCCGGCGATGAAGCATTGAAATTCTGCGAAGACTTCTTGAAGAAAAATCCGTAGCATTATTATTTCATAATAGTATATGGGGCTCTGTTCTTGCAGCCCTATATACTATTATGATGGTGCTATGAAGAAACAGATTTAGGCATGGTTCCTTTCTAAATTTGGAGGCAGGCGATGAAACGTTTCATGGCAGGGATTGTCACTGTTGACAAGTCATTATACGTTATGGCCGGTATTGTACTGGCGTGTATGATCATATTGACCTTCTTTGATGTCATCCTGAGGAACTTTGGCCATCCTATTACCGGATCCATGGAATTTATACAATATGGGGGGTCTATCGTATTCGGATTCTCGATTCCTTATGGTACCTTGCTCGGTGCTCAGGTAATTGTCGATATCATAACGGAGAAACTTAGCCCGGGGAAGAAACGGACCATAAACATAGTCACCAGATGTGTAGGCGTTCTCCTGTTCCTATTCATTGCGTACAATTTCTTCATGTATGGGATGGATGTGAGGCATACGGGCGAGCGCACGGCCAGCTTCAAGATACCGTACTACCCATTCAGTTTTGCTCTTTCACTCAGCTTTCTCTTGCAGAGTTTCACTGTGTTTCGCGATCTGATAAAAACGGTGAAAGGAGCAGACGATGAGTGACGTCGCAGTTGGAATATACGGGATCATAGTGCTGCTTGCCCTTTTTCTCACGGG
>JADGQN010000306.1 GCA_017881765.1 Syntrophobacterales bacterium
TGAAGAAGAAAAAGGAAGAGCTGGAGATCAGGGACGGCCAGATATTTCTGAAAGGAGAGAATAGGTCGATCCCTTACCAAGAGATCCTCTCAAAGGCCCCGAGTCCCATCGTGGGACGCGGTTCCCCAAGGGCTCCGCAAGGTATTGCGACCCATAGCTTCGGAGTACACTTTGCCGAAGTTGCGGTCGATACGCGTACAGGGAAGGTAGAAATCCTGCGACTCGTCGCGGCGCACGACGTGGGTCGGGCCATCAACCGCATTGGTGTTGAAAACCAGATCCAGGGCGGAGCTGTGATGGGGATCGGCTTCGGCATGCTGGAAAGACAATATGTGGACGGCCCGTCAGGCGTTTGCATCAATACGAACATGGTTGATTTTAAGATCCCGTCTATCCTCGATGTGCCCATGGTTGAGCCGGTCATCGTAGAGCCGGACGACCCGGTCGGACCATTCGGCGCGAAGGGCTGCGGCGAGCCTCCGTACGGCGTGCCGGCGCCGGCCATTGCCAATGCGATTTATAATGCCATCGGGGTACGGTTCAATGAGATTCCGATCAACATCCGCTCCGTCCTCGACGGGATGGAAAAAGGTTAATACCAAGTTGGATTCAAAGATAGAGCGAGGCGACCAGGAGGTGGCGACGGAGGCGTACATTTTAGTACGTCGGAGTCGTGCCGACGCAGGCAACGAAGCTATATGAATGAAGGCAATTTGGTATAGGATAAAGGAGGAAGGAGCAGACCATGAAAGGGTTTGACTATTACAAAGTAACGACGGTATCCCAGGCGATCTCTCTTCTGACCAAGCAGGGTGACAAGGCCGCCATTCTTGCGGGCGGTAGTGATATGCTCGCGATGATGAAGGACAGAGTGGAGGGCCCCAAGCTTCGTGCTCCCCAGCACCTTCTCGATATCAGGCAAGTCAAGGAGTTGAGCTATATCAAGGAGCAAAAGAATGGGTTAAAGATCGGCGCGACCACGACCATAAGTGAGATCGGCGCCTCACCGCTCATCGCCGGCAGATATCCGCTTCTCGCCCAGGCCGCCGCCCAGGTGGCGGTTCCCCAGATACGCAACGTCGGGACCCTGGGGGGTAATCTCTGCCAGAGGCCGCGCTGCTGGTACTTCCGGGGAAAAGCCTTTAAAGACTGTTTCCGCAAAGGAGGAAGCAATTGCTATGCGCCGTCGGGTGAGAATCAGTATCACGCCATCTTCGGGGGAGAGAACTGCTACATGGTCTGCCCCTCCGACATGGCTCCGGCCCTTGCAGCCCTCGATGCACGGGTGGAGGTTGCCACCGCCAAGGGAAGCAAGCTGATTCCCGTCGAGCAGTTCTATATCAGACCCGGCAAGAATATACTCAGAGAGACCATCCTCGGCCCCGCTGAGATGGTGGTTGCCGTGGAAATACCTGCGTTGGCTCAGGGATCCAAAGGCACGTATCTGAAATTGAAAGAGCGCCAGGCGTTCGACTTTGCGCTGGTCAGCGTGGCCACGATGGTCGCCGTGAAAGGCGATGTTGTAACGGATGCGCGGATTGTATTTGGCGGTATCGCGCCCTTCCCTTTGCGCGCAACGGGCGCCGAGGCGGCTCTCAAGGGGAAAAAGATCACGGATGGCACGACTGCCGCTTGCGAAGCCGCGGTTAAAGGCGCTGAACCGTTGAGCAACAACGGTTACAAGGTGAAGGCCACCAAGGGTCTGTTGGAGCAGGCTCTCAGCTCGCTCGCGTGAGAAGGGGTTAGTAACCATTCGGCCAATTACCCGTCTGCCCAGCATGGGGAGCACCCGCTCGCACTATTCCTTCCGTTCACACCCCCAAGCGGGCATGAACCTATGAAACAATTGCAACTTAGCCGTCACTCCGGTGAAAACCGGAGTCCAGACTACCGGCAATTCGTTGTAACTCCTGGATTCCGGCTTCCGCCGGAATGACATCGGACGCGACTGGATAAATCGGTCTTCCGTTGTTATAGTTTCTAGTATACTGCGTCATAAGTCTCTTTACCTCAGTTGTCATTCCGGGCTTGACCCGGAATCCAGTCTTTTCTCTCTGGATTCCCGCTTTCGCGGGAATGACAGACTCCGATTAATGTAAGGAAGCGTTGGACGCACTATACTAGCAATAGACAACATCGACACATGGGTGAGTATGGCGTCTGATCATCAGAATAAAGAAGAAGGTCGCATTCCGAGCGAGTCCTCAGTCTCTTTCGGTTTTCGCAGGGTCTCCGAAGCCGAGAAAAGAAAACTTGTAGACGAGCACTTCGGCTCCATCGCCACCAAATATGATTGGATGAACACCGTCCTGAGCTTCGGCCTCCACTATTTGTGGAAGCGGATCGCGGTGCGCATGTCCGGGATAAAGGCTGGTGACGTGGTACTCGACGTGTGCGGCGGCACCGCGGACCTCGCGCTGCTCGCAGCCGATCTGGTGAGCACCACGGGCCGTGTATTCGTCTACGATATCAACCGGACCATGATGCGCGTTGGTCAGGCTAAAGTTGCCGCGTCCCACCTTTCCGAGCGCGTCCGCTTTGTTCAGGGAGACGCGGAGCGGATATCATTTCCCGACGGCTCTTTTGACGCTGTCGTGGTGGGCTTCGGGATACGCAACTTCGTGCACCTGCAAGAGGGGCTCAAGGAAATGCACCGGGTACTGAAAAGGGGGGGCAGCTTCACGTGTCTGGAGTTTTCAAGGCCTGACCCCGCGTGGTTCCGCGCGCTCTACCATTTCTATTCTTTCGTCATCATGCCGCTGGCGGGCAGCATCCTGGCGGGAACCCGCAAAGCATACACCTATCTGCCGGAGTCAATCCGCCTCTTTCCCCTTCCCGATGAGCTCTCGACAATGCTCCAGGACATTGGTTTTTCAAAGATCATTTACAAACGGCTGACGAACGGCATCGCCGTAGTTCATCGGGCGGAGAAAGGATAAGCCAGACCGCTTCGCTAGGAAGACCGTCACGCAAAGCGTGACTAGGACGACCGTCGCACGGTGTGCGACTAGGAAGATGGAAGATCGCCCTGCGGGCTAAGAAGATGAAGGATAGAAAGTGATGGTTCCGTGCTGAAAGCGTGATGGACGTCCTGCGTCCTAGCGAGCGGAGCGAACGGTCGTCCGAGCGGAGCGGACGTCCCACGTCATAGTGAAGCGGACGTCCCACGGAGGGGACTTGTTATCGGCTGAGGAAACTTCTGCCAAACTAAACTGGGGTGAGCGCCTTGCGGTAAATACGCCTGTGCGTGTGCTTCAGCAACGCTTCGAGATCAACTGGATGGCGAAAGTCTGCCCGGCCAGGGGTTTTGCCCGTGCGCTGGAGGTGGGCTGTGGTCGCGGCGCCGGGGCCAGGCTTATCAAGAAAAGATTCAAACCGGCCGAGTTTCATGCCACCGATCTCGACGTTGAGATGATGCAGAAAGCAGTTCGATATCTCTCGCCAGAGGAGAGAGAGGCAATTCACCTCTGCGCCGCTGACCAGCTTGCCCTGCCTTATCCCGCCGGCTCGATGGACGCGGTTTTCGGCTTCGGTGTGCTCCACCATATCCCTGATTGGCGCGCGGGGCTCCAGGAAGTGGCCCGGGTGCTGAAGCCCGGCGGCTTCTATTTCCTGGAAGAGATTTACCCGACACTCTATCAGAATTTTATCACGCGGCGGATCCTCGTCCATCCTCATCGCGACCGCTTTGACGGCGATGACTTGAGGCTGGCCCTGAAGCACGCCCACCTTCCCCTCATCGGTGCCTGGGAAGTGAAGTACATTGGGATCATAGCCGTGGCCCAGAAAATGGTTATTGGCTGACTCAATTCCTTTCCAAAACCACGAGCATTCGGCACTGCCGACAGTCAAATTCGAAACGGTATGTATGATTCCCATCGTTAATTCTGAGGGGTTCTTTAAGGGGGCGCCTTGATCGGCTGTACTTGGGGCATAGGTCCAGTTGATGCCGGATACAGTAGCGGGTGGTCATAACCATTTTCCCGGCCGTGTCGGAAAGGGTTTCAAAAGCCGGTTCGGTGATTTCCGCACCATGGCGTTCATAGAATCGCCGGGCATGCTCGTTCAGGACGTTGGCGCGGAAATCCAGCTTCTTTTCAGGGTATGGGGCGTCGTTGGAGGTAAGCAGGATGGTTTGACGCCGGTATTTTTCAAGCCTGATTCGGGTGAGCGCCTCCAAAACATCCCGCCTGATACCGTTCAAAGTGCTGACGGGAAGAAAGCCCGGCTGTTCGGGGTGAATGGTCAGCCCTGCCACCCGGTAGGGAGTGTTGCCGGTGCTGGAAAGGTGTGTCTCAATTTGTTCCCGTGCCCTGGATGGGTCTCGGGGAGGCTCAAACAAAACCTTGATGAGCGTTTCGGCCTGATTGCCGTCTTCGTCCCTGACAGCCAGGCGGATCAAGCCATCCTCCTGCGTAAAAGCCATTTCTACGGCTATCCGACGGCGGGCCGATGATTTCTTCAGGATTCGGATGAGCGCCATGTCATGGTTGCGATACAGAGGGGTCCCGATCTCCAGGCCTTTCATATTGTTGGGGTATATCTTTTCCTTCTCAACGCGGTCGACCCGGAACCCGGCAAGGTCGTTTTGCTTCGTGAAGAAGCAAAGCCCATCTCCGTTTTGAAGGTCATAGCGATTCATTTGGAAATAATTCTTTCCCATGCCGGTGATGACCCCTACATGCTGTCCGATGGATTTTTGCGTGTCTATGGAGGCGACTTTTTCTCTTCTGCCGGAAATGAAGTATTGGGTATATCCGCGATTGAAGGTCCTGTCAGGGTCCGGCGAAAAAGCAAACGTGCTGACACCCGAGCTGCTGCGACGGTAATCCAAGTGCCCGCTAATGAATTGATCGATGGCCTGTCGGTGGGCGGCCGTAACGTTTTTTACATAGTCGATACCCTTGTATCTTCCTTCGATCTTAAAGGAGGTAACCCCGGCCGCAATCAGGTCTGGAATGGCATTCATCAGGTTCAAGTCTTTGAGGGAGAGCAGAAACTTCTGTTGCCGGATGACCTTACCGTCAGCATCGGTCAAGGTGTAGCGGGATCGGCAGGGTTGGGCGCAGACCCCGCGATTGCCGCTGCGGCCGGTCGCGGCCTGACTCATATAGCATTGCCCGCTGTAGGAAACGCATAAGGCCCCGTGCACAAAGGATTCCAGTTCTATCCTGGTTTGTTGACGGATGGCGGCGATCTCGTCAAGGGAGAGCTCTCTCGCCAGGATAACCCGTTTGAAGCCCACGGCTTCAAGAAATTGAACTCTTTCAGGGGTGTTATTGTGCATCTGGGTGCTGGCAATGAGGGGGATCGGGGGGAGATCCAGCTCAAGCAATCCCATATCCTGGAGAATCAGAGCATCGGCCCCCAACTGAAAGACTTCCCGGATGATCTCAAGGGCCTCGGGGAGCTCTTGGTCTGTCAAAATGGTATTGAGCGCCACATACACCCTGGCGTAATAGAGGTGCGCATACTGGATCAGGCGGGCAAGGTCCTCGACGCTCACTCCGGCATCGGCCCTGGCGCTGAATTTCGGGGCGCCGATGTACACGGCATCTGCCCCGTGATCGATGGCGGCCATGCCGATTTCGGCGTTGCCTGCCGGTGCCAGCAGTTCGAGTGATGTGTCCATCTATCCCCCCCTTGATGACCCGAATCAGCCGATGGATGGGTTGATTCGTCCGGCGGTCTCTCTGATGAATGCCCCCATGATTGTTTCGGCTTCGTCCATGCAAGAATAGGCGCCATGCGCACAATTCCGCCTATTGTCAGACCATCTTCCCGGAAAAAAGTCAACCATAAGGTGTTGAATAGGGAACCCGGAGATAGGCGTCCTGCTCCGGGATCGCATCATGCATGCGTCGCTTCAGCTTTTGGTACACTTGTCTGCCACCTCGTGCGTATCTCTCGCAAACCGCCCAAACTCCGCAAGAAACTCTCTGCCTCAGACAACGCAACCGCAGCAACCGGGGTCACCCATTAGAAGGGCAACCTGGAGGCCCTTGCTGTCCTCCTTGACAACAGCATTACGAGGTGAAAGAAAGGAGGTGGGTGGTCCAAATGGCTGGCTGTAAAGGAGAAGACCGCAGA
>JADGQN010000307.1 GCA_017881765.1 Syntrophobacterales bacterium
CCCGCCTCACCGCCGATCTTTATCGTGTAATCCAAAGAACTTCCTCCGGAAGATTGAGAAAATATCGATGCCGCGATCGTCCTTGCTGTGGCAAGGTTTAGTCTAAATCTCCGTTATCGGCTTGTCAAGACAGCGTGAGGACCACCGGCATGGCCGGTTCGAGGACCACTGCGTTCGAGGCAACAGACAGAGTATTTTGCCTCAAGTAGCCAAAGGCGGCGCTCCTCAAGGGAGCGCAGCTCCCGATCCTCAAGGAAACGAAGTTTCCGGTCCTCAAGCTGCCGAAGGCAGCGGTCGTCTCCGTGGACAAGTCGTCCGCCAAATCTTACATTAGTTGCAAGGCCACGACGCATGTCCGCATACCGTACGGTTTTCTTTCTCATCATCACCATGACCCTCTTCTTGAGCATGGGCGGGATGCTCCATGCAGCGGATCAAGGACCACTCGATTATAGACTGGCAGTCTCTATCGACGTTCACGCATCGAAGATCCAGGGCGTTGCATCCATAAGGCTGAAGGCAGGAGAAAAGATCTTCGTGCAAAAAGGACCGCTGCGCATTCGCAACATGCAGTTTGGTGGGAAGATTCTGAAGACGGGTCAGGAGGAAGAGGTTTTGCCGATCACGGCTGCCAGGTCGGGAATACTCAGGATCTCGTACGAGGGACTCTTCTTGCCCCGCAAAGAAACTACCGACCGCGAGCATCTCGAATACGCGAGCCTTATAAGTGAGAAAGAGGTATCCCTGACAGGCATCTGGTACCCGAGGATTCTCCGTCTCTGCCGGTATCACCTGACGGCAACACTACCGGAGGGTTTCGAGGCGGTTTCCGAGGCGGAGACGAGCGGGAAGAGCGTGCACGGCGGAAAAAAAGTTTTCACGTTCCGGTTTCCGTATCCACTCGACGAGATAACGCTCGTGGCGTCAAATCAGTACAAAATAGTGAAGGACCGGTTCGCGGGTGTTGATATTTTTGCCTATTTCTTTCCGGCGGATGCAGAGCTGGCGCCGACCTACATCGAACAGACGAAAAGATACCTGAAATTGTATGGAGAGATGCTTGGCCAATATCCGTACAAGAGATTCTCCATCGTCGAGAATATACTCCCCACGGGTTATTCAATGCCTACTTTCACCCTGCTTGGCCAGGATGTTGTGCGGCTCCCGTTTATTCCGGAGACTTCGCTGGGCCACGAGGTGCTCCATCAATGGTTCGGCAACCTTGTCTACATCGACTATGCAAAGGGTAACTGGGCTGAAGGACTGACCACCTACCTGGCAGACCATCTCTTTGAAGAAGAGAAGAACGCGGGTTCCGCTTACCGAAAAGCACTTCTCATCGATTACCAGAGCTACGTGCACGAGAGAAACGAGTTTGCACTCGCCGACTTCAGGGGCAGGACAGATAATGCATCGAAGGCGATCGGCTACGGCAAGGCTGCCATGGTATTCCACATGCTCAAAAAGCACCTGGGTGACGACGTCTTTTTGCGGTCCCTCCGATACTTCATCAGCACACATCGCCACAGCAGAGCCTCGTGGGAAGATCTGCAAAGTGCGTTCGAGAAGGAGTCGGGTAAGAACCTGGCCTGGTTTTTCAGGCAATGGGTGCATGAGAAAGGCCTGCCCGACCTCTCCCCGGAAGATGCAGAGGCTACGCAGAAAGACGGCGGGTGGGAGGCAAGTACGGTGTTTGTTCAATGGGCGACGCCGTACATCCTTGATGTACCGGTTACGCTGGCCTGGAACGGCGGCAAGAAGACGGAGAGTTTTCACGTGGAGAAGAAACGAACCATGCTCGTTATGAGCTCCGGGACCATTCCGGAGAAGATCTCGCTCGACGAAACATACGATGTTGCGAGGAAGCTTTCCAGGCGCGAATTTCCTCCTGTTATAGCACGCCTGCTAGGCAGTGAGAAAACCCTGCTCGTGCCTTCGCCGGCTGGGGCCGAGATATATGCAGAGGTCGTCGAGACGTTTCTTCAGAGAGGCGCTACTCTGAGAGATGGCGCGTCTCTTACCGACGTAGATCTGGCAGGTGCTTCCCTCATCCTGCTCGGCGCAGAGAATCCGGTCGCTTTGCGGCTCTTTGGCGCGACCAAGACCGATGGGGGCTTCAGCGTTACCGTAAGGGAAAATCCTCTCAACCCGGCGCGCGTCGCAGCGATCATCCACGCTGATTCGCGAGACGAAGTGACTTCGGCCTTCGAAAAGATTTTTCATTACGGCAGGTATAGTCAGCTGGCCTTCGAGCACGGGAAGAACATCAGCAAGAGCATCGATGGAACTGAAAATGGCGTGACGCGCGAGGTGGCCGCGCTGCCGTCGCTGGATCAAACGACCCGTAACTCCCTCGCAAAGATCATCAAACAGATCGTGGCTAAAAAGATCGTCTATGTCGGTGAAACGCACGATCTCTTTTCGCACCATCTCATCCAGCTGGAAATCATCAAGGCATTGCACCAGCAGGGACACGCCGTCTCCATCGGCATGGAAATGTTTCAAAGGCCGGCTCAACGTGCGCTCGACGACTATATAGCGGGCAAGATAGATGAAAGACAGTTCCTTAAAGAGAGCCAATATTTTAAAGGCTGGGGGTTTGATTACAATCTGTACAAACCGATCCTTGACTTTGCTCGCGCCGAAGGCATTCCCGTCGTGGCCCTCAACGCCGAGCACGAGATTGTGAACAAGGTTTTCCGCGGCGGCCTGGATAGCCTGTCCCCTGAAGAGAAGGCGAAGATTTCTGCACAACTCGACTTCTCTGATAAGGCTTACGAAGCAAGGCTCAAAAAGGTGTTTCAGCAACATAAGACCGCTAAAGAGGAGCGCTTCGATTTCTTTCATCAGGCGCAACTCCTCTGGGATGAGACCATGGCCGAATCTATTGTCGACTTCCTGAAAGAGCGCCCTGCTTACCAGATGGTCGTGCTTGCGGGCAGCGGCCACGTCGCACACGGATCGGGCATACCGGCTAGGGTCGCACGACGCGACAAATTGGAGCAGACCATCATACTGAATGGGGTGGAGCCGGAAGAAGGCATTGCCGATTACATTCTCTCGCCGCAACCGGCGACTTACACGCCGGCACCTAAACTTATGGTCTTCCTGACAGAGGAGAGCGGGAAGGTTACCATTCAGAGCTTCCCCGAAGGTAGCATCTCCGAGAAATCCGGCATGAAGGCGGGAGATGTGATCCGTTCGATTGACGGCGTGCCTGTTCGTTCCTTCGATGATGTAAGGATAGAACTCCTCTTCCACAAAAAATGTGACAAGATAACTGTTAGCGTGCTGCGGCATCAGCCTTCGGGAGAAGAGAATAAGATCGACTTTGAACTCGTGCTCTGATGAACGCCAGCTCACGCATGACGTCAGACCGCTTCTTTACAGGATGCTGCGCTATCGCTAGCACTACCGCTCGGAAGATGGAAGATAAGGACCAACGTCTTCCTGGCGATACCTCCTTGACAGCAACGCGGAACATGCTTAAAAGATATTGATCACAGAAATAGGGAGAGAGAATCATGGAAAAAACCGATACAGGCAAAGGATCACCAGTTAAGATTCTAGGGATCGTGGGAAGTCTGCGAAAGGGCTCATTCAATAAAGCGCTCATGCGACTCGCCCTGGAGCTGGTCCCGGATGGCGCCCAGCTCGAGGTCTTCGATCTTGAGGGCATACCACCCTTCAGTCAGGACTTTGAGGCTCAGCCGCCGGAGAGGGTTAAAGAGTTCAAGATAAAGATAAGGGCAGCCGACGCCATCCTTATTGCCACGCCGGAATACAATTATTCCGTACCCGGCATTCTGAAGAACGCCATCGACTGCGCGTCCCGGCCGTATGGCGATAACGCCTTTGACGGCAAGCCTGTCGCGTTGATGGGCGCGTCCATCGGTATGCTCGGAACAGCGCGGGCCCAGTATCACCTGCGCCAGTCCTTCGTCTTCCTCAACATGTTCCCGATAAACCGACCTGAGGTGATGGTCGCCTTCGCTGACAAGAAGGTGGATCAGAGTGGCAATCTCACGGACGAGACAACCAGAAAACTCGTAAAGCAGCTTGTCGAAAACCTCGTTACCTGGACGAGAAAGTTAACAACCCAAGGCCAAGGTTGAGGTTGAGATGGGAAAACCGGGTCGGGCGACTTGAGAGAAAACTCTTAGCACTCTACTAGGGCCCCTGACCCATGACCCATGACCCTGGACCCGTGACCCTACTTTATAAAGCACTGCGGATCTTCCGCGAGTAAATCATCACACCCCCGCGACCGGGCGTACGCGTACGCTATTGCCCTGCAGCCACGGCAGTTGGCCCATCTGGCGCACCGACCACATTTTCCTTTGTAGGCGCTCCTGTCACGAAGAAGGTTGAGCACATTCGACGTTGCCCAGACCTCCCTTAGCGCATCGGTCCGTATATTACCAATGGGCACCGGAAGTCGTCTGCAGGGGGTGATGGTGCCGTCAGGAAGAAACGTGAGCCCTGAGACGCCTGCCGCGCAGCCACCGACCGGTGTAGAACCGAGGTCTTCCGCGCCATCGTCATGCGCCTGGGTGGCAATGGGATCGCCGGTGACGATCTCGAGCCCCGGAATCTGCACGGAAAGCACCGCCTCGTAGAGCCTTTTTACTTCTTCGGCCTCGAGCATTTCCGCCAGAAGTCCCGCTCCCCTGCCCGTGGGTACGAGCCGAGAGAACCCGAGCCTTTGAACACCGAGTTTTGAGGCGACGTCCACGAAATCCATGAGATAGGCAGCGTTTATCCGGGAAAGCGTCGCGTTGAGCGTGACGACAATACCCGCATCAAGCAAGTGCTCCACGCCTTGCAAGGCCTTGTTGAAGTTTCCTCGACCTCGTATCTGATCGTGAATCTTCTCCGGCCCTTCGATGCTCACCTGAACCCCTCGAACACCATGCGCCGCCAGCCTTTTCGCCTTGTCCGACGTCACCAAGGTGCCGTTGGTAAGCAGATAGATGTCACCGCGATTGTCTCTAATCTCTCCGAGAACATCAAATAGATCAGCGCGCAAAAAAGGCTCACCGCCGGTGATGTTGTAACTCAAGGAAAACGCCAGATCGTATGCGTCTTCCCACGCCTCGATTATCTCCTTCACTTCGCCGATGACACGCCTGATCTCCGGCAAAGGAACTTCGTCTTTGCAAGTTCCTGACTGGTAACAGTGTGTGCATTTCAAGTTGCACCGCTCAGTCAGATGCCACTGGATGAAAAATTCAAATGGCTGTTGAGTCAATGTACATACCCCGTGTTACACGTTGCAGGTTACAAAGGCACAAGTTCGAAGTGCGAGCCGCGGGTTAGAAGATACAACATACGGGTGACAGGCTGCAAGTCACAGGTTGTAAGGTAGACGTTCCAAAAAATGCCACAAAAAAGAGGCAGATAAGAAGAAGTCTTCAGGATGTACCGTACGGCCTCCGTATCTGCCCCGTCCGTTCGTTGCTGAACCAGCAACGTCTAGCTCTTTCAGCTCTTTCACTTGTGGCATAACGTTACAGGACGGTCTTTAGCCGCTTTCTTCATGGCGCCCCAGAACGCAGCCTCCTTGAGCAGCATCTCTTTTTTCATCCTTACTCACCTCCTTTCTGATCTAAATGCGGGTTGCCCCTACTTCAATTCTAAGCAGAAGCAGGGCAGATGTCAATCGGAATATCTATATCAAACAGATAATGGATTCCTTTCAGCTATGGATCACAATTTATTTCGGAATCTTGGCATAGCGGAACCAACACCGCTGCAGACATCTTTCTCACAAGGCGCCTCTGTTCAAGGCGGGACGCGCACGCCTTTCTCTGACGCTAAGCACCGGGTCATCCCTCGTCAACGCGGTCCGCGCGGGACGGATTAGCTTCAGAACTTCTTCGTCGCCCAAATCGTACCACGATCGGTACGCGTCGGCCACGGCAAATGGGAAGCCGCTCCTTACGTTAAGACAGATGATCTCATCCACCTCCGGCAAGATCCGCTCAATGGTCCTTTCCGAAC
Organism: Syntrophobacterales bacterium; assembly: GCA_017881765.1. GTDB lineage: Bacteria > Desulfobacterota > Syntrophorhabdia > Syntrophorhabdales > WCHB1-27 > JADGQN01. The sequence goes on from JADGQN010000307.1 coordinate 6,004, forward strand.
CGGTGGGAACGGCAACGATGACTCTTTTGGGAGCCATTTTCTTCACCCATCTTATTGCGGCCATCATCGTATAGCC